>CAZODB010000087.1:2590-9142 GCA_964578425.1 uncultured Herbinix sp. | reverse complement strand
GAGATTAATGAGGAACTAGGGGTTGTCTATATGGAATAGCTCAATTGAACTAAATGAATAATTCCAAACAGATATATACCACTCTCTCTCAACTTCAATATCGTGAATTCAAGAAAGATACTATAACATATAAAAATCAATCCTAGGATACTCATCCTCGTCTTCCATTTGGTATTCATTATTTTCGTAGTGTGGTCTGATAGCATATAATAGGAGCTAAACACCAGAATTGGTAATATAAATAACAAAAACATATAATATAGTCAATAACTCGACTAAAGAGTCATAATATGTCTTATATAAATGCTATAATGTAGATATGATATAAATTCAAATAGCATGGAACATTAAAAAGGGCTATCGATTACAATAAATAGCAACTAACTATAGAAACAGAAAGTGCTTGATAATCAGGAGGTAAAGCTATGCTTGATAAAGCGATTCGTATTGCGACGATAGCTCATGAAGGGCAAAAAGACAAGGCAGGGGCACCCTACATACTACATCCATTAAGGGTAATGATGACTCTAACCGATGAGACAGAAAGAATATGCGCAGTGCTACATGATGTTATTGAAGACACAGATATTACTATTGAGTATTTAATGAATGAGGGCTTCCCTAAAGATGTTTTGACAGCGTTAGATTTTCTGTCAAAGCGAGAAAATGAGACATATGATAGCTTCATAAAAAGAATTCTTAATAATAAACTAGCCTGTAAAGTAAAGCTAGCAGATTTAAATGATAACATGGACTTATCCCGAATACCAAATCCTAGTCCAAAAGACTATCAAAGAGTAGAAAAATATAATAAAGCAAAAGAGCAGATAGAGAAGAGCTTAGGCAAGGATTAGTAAACTCATTAACTAGCCTCGTTCACTTACCCCACCAACAAACCTTCCCGTTGTATAAAGGACAAAAACTGATATAATTTAGAGGAAGACAGGTCAAACAAAAGAACCGTCCCCATGTTTGACTAGACAGAAAAGAGGTATTTCTAAAAATGAAAAAATATAGTTCAGGACTTGTATCAGAATCCTTTTGGTTTGTTGAATTTAAGAAGCTGCTTAAGCTATTAAGAGAGGGCAAGGACTGGGAAGATATTAAGGTACTTTCCCTAGAAGACAACCTATTCGGAGTATCCAATAAAAACCGAGCAAAAAGAATCTATGGCTATCTGAAGAACAGAATAGAAGTACTTGATGAGGATATAATTGATCTATTCATGAATTCTGATATACAGACTCAGAAGCTTATAAATATTATAGCAGTTGCAAAGCAAAACCAACTTTTCTTTGAATTCCTATACGAGGTATATCGTGAGAAGATAATACTTGGTGAGACTGAGCTTACAGCTAGTGATATTAATATATTTTTTAAAAACAAGCAAGACCAAGACCAGGTTATTAGCAAATGGACAGATGTAACATTTAAAAGACTTCGTAGTAGCTACATGAACTTCATTACAGAAGCAGGGCTTGTATCTTCCATAGACAGAGAAATAAGAATAACAGCACCAATCATAGATATTTCCCTAGAGAATTATCTTAAAGATAGTGGACAGATGCAGATTCTTAAGGCGATAAAGGGGGCAGACTAAGTGCGTAATCTAGAAAGTAGACTGAATGAATTAGAAGAAAAGATTAAGCAGCCGAACTTTAGAAAGAACAAAGGACTTGGTAATGAAGTGGGCTACTATATATTTGATTATCACCCCAAGCAAGAGCTTATTGTAAGAGAAAGAGTTAAATATATTGCATCAAAGTATAATAATGTTCATGATTTTAAAATAGTTGTCTTTGATTTATACGATATAATTATAGATTTGTTAGAAGAGGAAGGCTTTCTTGATTTGTGTGAGGAATTTGAAAAAGACAAGGGCTTATCTGAAGTTATACTAGCTATAAATGAAATGCTTCGCATGGAAGAAGACAATCAAAGTAATGAGATACTATCCCATATAAAGAACAATACGCCTAAGGATTCTATAATATTCTTAACAGGTGTAGGAAAATGCTTTCCGATTTTGCGATCACATAAAATCCTAAATAATATGCATCAATTTATAGATGATGTTCCAGTAGTCATGTTTTTCCCAGGTAAATACGATGGACAATCCTTAAGGCTTTTTTCTGAGATAAAGGATGATAATTATTATAGAGCATTTAAGCTAGTAGAATGAGGGGGAAGGGATTATGTATATTAAGAATATGTTCGCCAAGCCAATTAATCGTGATATAAAGGGTGTGATCAAGGTTGGACAAGGTGATGATGAGAATGTTAAGCAGGAGCTTGAAGAGTATGTAGTTACTAGAGAACTACATAAGCACTTTGCAGACTTTTTCCACAGCTACAAGAAAGGAATTGTGGGAAATACAGATGCAATGGGTGTATGGATATCGGGCTTTTTTGGAAGCGGTAAATCACATTTCTTAAAAATACTATCCTATCTATTGGAGAATCGTGTAGTTGATGGCAAGACTGCCCTAGATTATTTTATTGAAGACAGAAAGATTAAGGATGAGATGGTTCTAGCAGATATGAAGCTGGCTGCCAGTACATCAACCGATGTTATATTATTTAATATTGATTCAAAAAGTGGCATGGCAGATAGCCAGAACAATAAAGAGGCTATCCTGTCTGTATTCTTAAAGGTCTTTAACCAGCACTTAGGCTTTTATGGTGCCAATCCTTTTATAGCGGACTTAGAAAGGCAGCTAACAGAAGAGGGCAAATACGAAGAATTTAAAAAGGCATTTGCAGACCTTCGTGGTAAGGAATGGATAGATTCAAGACATCAGTTTAGATTTATACAAGACTATGTATGTAAGGCATTAGTTAAGATAAATTATATGAGCATGGAAGCGGCAAAGAATTGGTGCGAAAGTTCAACTGCTGCCTACAATATAGATGTTGCAACCTTTGCCAACATGGTCAAGAAGTACATAAAACAAAAAGGCAACAACCATCATGTGGTATTTCTAGTGGATGAAATTGGCCAATATATCGGTGATGATTCAAGATTAATGCTAAACCTACAGACAGTTACTGAGGATTTAGGTTCAGCTTGTCATGGTAAGGCATGGGTTGTAGTCACAAGCCAACAGGATATTGACAGCATTACCAAGACTAGAGGAAATGATTTCTCTAAGATACAAGGTCGCTTTGATACAAGGCTTTCTTTGTCATCAGCAAATGTGGACGAGGTTATACGAAAGAGAATACTTGAAAAGACAGAGGCAGGCAGACAGACCTTAGAGCTTCTCTATGATGATAAAGAAACAATCATAAGAAATCTTATCATATTCAATGATGGAATTGAGAAGAAACTATATTCCGACAGAAGCGATTTCTCATCGGTATATCCCTTTGTTCCTTATCAGTTTAATCTTTTGGGAAGTGTTCTTACTTCCATAAGGATACATGGGGCTAGTGGCAAGCATCTGGCGGAAGGTGAAAGGTCTATGCTAGCACTATTCAAGGAATCAGCCATGAAGATTATGGAAGAGTCTGAAGGGGCAATAGTTCCTTTTAATTTATTCTATGATGCTCTAGAGCAATTCCTAGATCACAGTCATAAGGGAGTCATTATCCGAGCATATGATTATGAGAGCCTGAATCCTGACAAATCAGATGATTGCTTTGATGTAAATGTCTTAAAGACCCTCTTTATGATTAAATATATCAAAGAAATCCTTGCAAATCTTGAGAATATAACAAGCCTAATGGTTTCAAATATTGACGATGACAGGATAGCACTGCGAGAAAAAGTAGACCAGTCGCTAAATCGCCTTGTCCGCCAGACACTTATTCAAAAGACTGGTGATATCTATGTGTTTTTAACCAATGAAGAACAGGAAATCAATAGAGAGATAGAGAACCAACATGTTGAAATATCTGAAGTAACTGGCAAGGTAGCAGAAATGATATTTGATGGAATATATTCAGAGAAAAGATATCGCTATCCTGCCTTCAATGGCAGATATAACTTTTGGTTTAATCAGATAGTGGATGATAGACCCTATAAGAGTAATCAGAATTATGACATCACACTTAAGATTTTAACGCCAAATTATGATATGGGAACAGATGAAACTACTCTTCGTATGATGAGTGGCCAGAGTCAATGTGTGATAATAGCTCTACCAGACGATAAGGCCTTCTTAGATGAGATTCGTTCAGCTTTGAAGATAGAAAAATATTTAAGATTAAATACAACAGAGCTAGAGGATAGGTATAAGCAGATAAAGGAAGCTAAACAGATTGAAATGCGTGAGAGAAACGCCAATGCTCATATCTTCCTAGGAGAGGTTCTAAAAGAAGCTGATATATATACTGGTGGAGACAAGATACAGCATGCATCAAAGGATATAAGTGTACGTATTAATGATGGTCTTGGTAAGCTGGTCTACAGGGTGTTTCACAAGCTGTCTTATATTGACACAGCTATGGGGGAGGCCAATATTAGGGCGGTATTAAAGGGGAGCAAAAGTAACCAGCTGTCCCTTAAAGATGTAGAAGAAACACCTAATAAGCTGGCATTAAATGATCTCTTGGATTTTATAAGCATGAATACAGCAAGACATACCAAGACATCTATGAAATCTATAATGGATAGATTTACGAAGGCACCCTATGGTTTTATAGAGGATGATGTTCAGTGGCTGGTGGCAAAATTATTCAGAGATGGTGACATAGCCCTATTTGTTAATAGTGAAGTGGTAACTATATTAAGCAAATCTGAGGAAGAGATCTATAGGTACCTGAGTCGAAAAGAATTTGTCGAAAGGCTACTCATGGAGAAGCGAGAGAAGGCAAATGATAGACAGAAGAAGACAGTTAGAGAGCTTATGAAAGAGCTCTTCAATATTACACCTATGACTGATGATGACGATGTAATTCTAAGAAGCTTTCAGGAACATACATCAAATCTAAAGAACAAGCTTGAGATAATAGAGGTTTATTACAAGAATGAGCCAAGCTATCCAGGTAAGGATGTTGTAAGAGAGGGAAAGGCTTTACTTATAGAACTAATGGATATCAAGCATTCTGCTGAGTTCTTTAAAATCGCTGATGAAAAGCATGGTGATTTATTAGATTTTGCAGAAGATTATGAGCCTGTAAAAGCATTCTTTAACGGAGAGCAGGTTGAGATATGGAACAAGACCCTGAAGCAATTACAGATATATGATGATAGTAAGACCTTTATAGTAAATAAAGATATAGAGACTGCAGTTGATGAGATAAAATCAATTATGAAGCAAAGATCACCCTATAGTGAGATAAGAAAGATTCCTGGCTTGTTAGAGCATTACCAGGACCTATACTTTGGTATGCTTACAAAGATGGAAAAGCCCATATTTGCAGCAATTGATGAGGCTTATAGAAGAGTGAAGGAAGAATTAGAAGGAAAAGAGTGTAAAGATATACTGATAAATAAGGTTCATGAAAGATTTAGGGAGCTTAGAGAAAAGGCAGATACCTGTAATAATGTGGCAGTACTACAGAATATTAAGGTAGAAGCAGATGCTCTAAAGATTCGCCTACTGGATGAAATCCGTGCTGAAGAAGCTCTGATAAAGGCTTCTAAGATTCCAGATACTAACCCTACGGATGGACCACCTATAGTTGCTGACAAGCCAAAGAGGCAAAAGACAGTCAGTATCAAATCCATTAATACAGAGTCTACATGGAGAATCGAAAAAGAAGCAGATGTAGACCGTTATGTAGAAGGCTTGAGGATAAAATTAAAGCAAAATATTAAAGAAGATACAATCTTGAATATAGAGTTTTAGTAGTTAACAGGAGGGGACTATGAACAAGACAGCAATTAAGAACTTCGCTATATGGGCAAGGCGAAAGCTAATCGGAGATATTACATATAAGGCAGGGCTTATAGGTATACATGATAAGGGTATAGAGGAGCCACTACCAATATCTACAGATAATGTACAGTTCTTTGATATAGGTACAGGAAAACCTACAGAGATAATAAATAGTGAAATAAAACAGAGGAATGCTCTTATAAAACGTATCAGAGAAAAAGAAAGTACATCAGATTACAAGACAGCCTTCTACTATGTCATGGAGGAAGTTGCCTATACATGGTTTAACCGCTTAATTGCTATTCGTTTCATGGAAGTAAATGATTATCTACCTTCCCGTATCCGTGTCCTATCAAGTGAAATAGAAGGAAAATCAGAGCCAGATATGGTGACGACCCCCTTTGATACGGATATAGACTTTTCTCCATATGAAACAGATATAATCATGCAGCTAAAGGATGAGAATCAGCTGGATGAGTTATTTCGCATGCTCTTTATCAAGCAATGTAATAAATTAAACGAAGTCCTTCCTGAGCTGTTCGAAGAGACAGCAGACTATACAGAACTCCTGCTAACCATATCATTTACAGATAATGATGGTATAGTAAGTCATCTGGTAAATGATATAGAAGAGAAGAATTTTAAAGAAGCAGTAGAGATAATTGGATGGTTGTATCAGTATTATAATACAGAACCAAAAGAGGAAGTATTCGCACTTTTAAAGAAA
>CAZODB010000087.1:0-2580 GCA_964578425.1 uncultured Herbinix sp. | reverse complement strand
AAGATTTTCAATTTATTAAGAAGATAATGCACTTTACTAAAGAACGTATACCAGCAGCCACACAGCTATTTACACCAGATTGGATTGTCCGCTATATGGTTGAGAACTCACTAGGAAGGTTATGGGTAGAACGAGAGCGTGCAATTACCGAGGTGTCTGATGAATACTTGAATGGCAGTTACTTTGGATGGGAATATTATCTTGAGGAAGCAGAACAAGAAGAGGAAGTAAATATAAAGCTTGCAAAGATCAGAGAAGAATATAAAGGCCTAAAGCCAGAAGATATAAAAGTTATAGATCCATGTATGGGAAGTGGACATATACTTGTGTATGCCTTTGATCTACTTATGCAGATATATGAGAGTCAAGGATATACCAAGCGGGATGCTGCACAGGCCATCATAGAAAATAATATCTATGGTCTGGATATTGATGAACGAGCTTATCAATTGGCTTACTTTGCTGTAATGATGAAAGCAAGAAAGTATGACCGTAGATTTTTAACAAGAGGGATAGGGCCGAAGGTCTATTCGATTCAGGATAGTAATAATATTCAGAAGAACATTTTGAAGCAACTAGGTAATTCATTAAGTGAACTAGAAAAAAATGCAGCAATTCTTCAAATGGAATATCTAATTGATGTCTTTCATGATGCAAAGGAATATGGCTCAATAATAAATGTTGATATATGCAATTGGGAGCTACTGAAACGATTTGTAGATGATTATAAATCAGAGGGACAGATGTCTCTTGAAAGTATGGATATTGAAGTAACTCAAGGGAGGTTGAAAGACCTTATCTTAATAGCCGAGGCTATGGCTCAAAAGTACGATGTGGTTGTAACAAACCCTCCCTATATGGGTAGTAGTGGCATGAATCCTAAGGTTTCTAAGTATGTAAAGGATAACTATGCAGATAGTAAGGCGGATTTGTTTGCTGTGTTTATTGAGAAGGGAAATCAAATGACAAAGTATGGTGGCTATAATTGTATGGTTACTATGCAATCATGGATGTTCCTCAGTAGTTTTCAGAAAATGCGTGAAGAAATATTAAATACAAAAGAAATCTGTAATCTTATGCATATGGAAAACATGGTTATGGGAATTGCTTTTGGAACATCTGTCGCAAACATTAGAAACATAAAAAGTATGGGATATAAAGGCACTTATAACCAAATAAAAATGTGTGATATTGAGAATGAACAACCCAAACAATTTCCTGTAGAAGGCAATAGATTTGCACAAGTTAGCACAGAAAACTTTTCTAAAATTCCGGGGTCGCCGATTGCATATTGGGTGAGCTCAGATTTGATTAAGGTTTTTGAGATAGGTAAACCTATGAACTCTATTATCGAACCTAAAGTTGGTCTACAAACTGGTGATAATAATAGGTTTTTAAGATTATGGTATGAAGTAGATATTAATAAAATCAGTTTTAATTCTGACTCCATTGATGCTTCATTAATATCAAAGGCAAAGTGGTATCCTTATAATAAGGGTGGAGAAAGAAGACAATGGTATGGTAATTATGACTATGTAGTAAATTGGGAGAATGATGGATTTGAAATAAGAAATTTCAAAGATAACAAAGGAAAACAAAGATCAGTTGTAAGAAATCCCAGTTATTATTTTAAGGAATCTGTTACATGGCCACTAATTACAAGTGGTGGTTTTAGCATCCGTTACCGAGAGCCAGGAAGTATTCATGATGTTTCTGGAATGTCTGCATTTACATATAATCATGAACAATTAGTGTATTTGTTAGGCCTATTAAGTACAAAAATATCTAATTATATATTTAAAATGTTAAATCCTACAATAAACTTGCAAGTTGGCGATTTTAACAATTTCCCAGTATTATTTAATGACAATGAGGAAATTCTTAAAACAGTAAGAGATAGTATAAACATGGCAAAAACAGATTGGAACACTTTTGAAACCTCATGGGATTATCAAACACATCCCTTGATCAAATATAGAATGGCTAGTGCTTATGCTTGGGGTGACGCAAAACCTATAAGCAGGATCTCGTCAGCATACAAAGCATGGAGTATGTTTGTTGAAGGTAAATTTACTCAGCTCAAATCCAACGAAGAAGAACTAAACCGTATATTCATTCACATTTATGGTTTACAGGATGAACTTACTCCAGAAGTAGATGACAAAGACGTTACTGTCACTCGAATCTATGATACTAAAGAAGATATTCCTGAAAGCATGAAGGGGAATAAATATGTTCTTACCAAAAGTGATGTTATTAAATCCTTTATTTCCTATGCAGTTGGCTGCATGTTTGGTAGGTACTCCCTTGATGTAGAATGTCTTGCATATGCAGGTGGAGATTGGGATAATTCTAAATACACTACATTTATACCAGATAGAGATAATATCATTCCAATTACCGATGAAGAATATTTTGAAGATGATATTGTAGGATTATTTGTTGCATTTGTAAAGAAGGTATACGGAGCAGAAACCCTTGAAGACAATCTAGATTTTATTGCAGAAGCCCTAGCTAATAAAGGTAACACATCAAGAGAGATTATCCGTAATTATTTTATTAAGGATTTTTATAAAGACC
>CAZODB010000086.1:0-9194 GCA_964578425.1 uncultured Herbinix sp. | reverse complement strand
ATGGATTATTGGAAAATACTTAGGGATGCATTGGGAAATCAACAACTAATACTTAATGGCGCGGCTGGTGCAATCATTAAAGAAAATAAAATACTTCTTGCAAGAACGAGCCCAAAAAGCGAATGGTACATACCTGGAGGAATGCAGGAACTTAATGAATCTATTCAAGATACTATAATAAGAGAAATAAAAGAAGAATTCGGACTCAATCTTGAGATAGACAAACTTATCGGTATTTACAGTGCTCCCAAATGGACTATGTCCTTATCAAATGGAGATATAATTCAGCAGGTTATATTTTTCTTTCTTTTAAAAGGTGACTTTAATGAAAGTGAAATCATATTACAAGAATCAGAACTTAGTGAGTATGCCTTTTTTAAGATTAATGAAATACCAGAATATACAATGGAATGCTGTAAGGAAAAAATAAGAGATCTAGAAGAATTTAAAGGAACAGTATTTCTTAAGTAGGCTAAATAAAGATAAAAAATAAATGCTACTATATATAAAGTGGAGGCAAAAATGAAAAAAATGAAACGTCTTTTGTTTTCATAGGAGGGGGTTATTTTGATATTTTATAAAATCATAACATCAGGAGATTGTAGTAATAGAGACAGTTATTTTTATAGACAGGCAGTCCGTGCTATAATTTTCAAGGATGACAAATTACTTCTGATAAATACCAAAAAAGGTGATTATAAATTTCCTGGTGGTGGAATCGAACAAGATGAGAGTCATAGTGAAGCCTTAACGCGTGAGGTTATTGAAGAAACGGGCTATCTTGTAGACAGAGTGAATGAACTAGTTGGAATAGTTATTGAAAAGAAACCAGACGAATTTGATAGTACTAAAATATTCGAAATGAAATCTTATTATTATCTATGTGATATAGGAAGAAAACAAGTGGAGCAAACCTTAGATGAATATGAAGCGGAACAAGAATTTAAACCAATGTGGATTGCATTAAATGAAGCATTATCAAAGAATTATGAGTTAATAGAACATGAAAGTAATGGATCAAATTCGTGGATTAAAAGAGAAGCATTTGTAATGCAAGTGCTAAAGAGTAATTTGCTTTAGTCGCGAAGTGTCTATTCATGGGTCACTCATTATATACAATAACAGGAGTTCCCTCTTCAATATTTTCAAACACAGTCTTTGCCAAATGCAAGGGTGCGTTTACACATCCGTGACTTCCATTACTTTTATATATTTCTCCACCAAAGCGATATCTCCATGAGGCATCATGAAGACCTATGTCACCGAAAAAGGGCATCCAGTAGGTTATTTTCGGAATGGCCAGGTAGCCACTGGTAATAGTTCAAAATAAATTGACATGATTTACCTATTGGATTATGATAATATAAAGTTTCGTAATTAATTATATTTACAGTCTTATGCTAGATCAACTAAAAAGAAAATAATTTTACCCCTAAATACAGTAGAAAAGAGGTGAGGGCAATTCCTTCATCAATGGTTCATTTGTTAACGGCATACAAATATAATCAGGATTCGTCAACTGCGTTTCTGATTGGAAATATTGCACCAGATATAATACAGGGATGGAAAGAGAAAGACCGAGATCACTTAAGGGATAGGCCTGATAGACTTAGGGCTTTAGAAGAGTTAACCGGTACTATGAATCTAGAGGATGATTTTGAGCTAGGAATAGTGTTGCATCTTTACCTAGATTATAGATGGGATACATTTCCCAGAGAAGAATTCATAAAAGGATATGAGGGTTTAACCTGGTTTGATCCCTATAGATATGAAATAGCTCTTTCAGGAGCATGGCTTTATAACCATATGGATTGGAGCAAAAGAATTTGGCTAGAAATGATGGCATATCCTCTGGAGACCCTTGTGAATAGCAAGGGGTATAAAATAGAGGATATTGCTGAATTTTTGGAACGTAACTATAAATGGCATGAAGAAAGTAAAATCGGACCCTCATCTTTCTTTACACCAGATCTTATAGAGAAATTCACAAGGAAAGTTGCTGATGAATTTCGGAATTGGTTAAAATAATAAATAAGAAGGCTTCCGGAGATCTGTAAACTGATAGGCGTTACAAGTTTTTCAACTAGACTGAATATACTAGTTTATTCTTAAAAAGGCTATTAATATTAAAAGGATACCTCCCAACCAGGATACAAAGGGAATTTTATTGCTTATCCTATCTCCGATAAAGACACCAAGCATAGTAGAAAGTATAGTTGAGATAAATGAAAGTATAAGAATGGATAGTATATTTAAATTGCCCATCACAGCACCGATACCTGCTGCAAGACTATCAAGAGATAATGCCAATGCCAAGGAAAAGGCCTCCTTAGGTGATAGAAATTTAGACTTATCGATGTCAGCTTCATCGGGATTGGCATATATATTTAGAATGAAATTAAGATTAAAGATGGTAAATGCAATCTCTTTATTGATTACATTACGTTTGTTTATTATTGTTTTTATTATGTTGTCCATTAACTTAGATAGACCCAAAAGAATCAAAATAGCAAAAGAAATATATCTTAAAACATTGCTTGGTATGTAGCCCATTAATAATGATCCAAGTAGTATAGATAGACCTAAAACACTGGTACCTATAAGTGCAATTACTTGTGCAGAGTACCATGGAATCTTAATCTTATTACTACCATAAGCAAGGCTTGCAATAAAAGCATCTGTAGACAAGGCTATTACTAATAAAGCTGGCTCTATAAGGATAGTAGCTATATTATTCATATCAATACAACCTATCATATCTTATCAATGATATATTATGTAAATTGCCGTATTTTGTTACAGGTAAACAATAAAAAACACTTGTCTTGCTGAAGAATCCAGCATAGACTATCTGGCCAACTATTATTGCTATATATGCAATTCAGAGTTTAACATAGAGTATTCCATAGGACAGTATGTGATCCTTATTCTGATCACTACATGGTAAGTTTAGGAACTGCCGGAGTACCTGGTACTGCAACCATAACCGCAACAGCTGTATTTGCAGCCACAGGTCTTCCTATTGAAATCATTGTTATCTTAACACGATTAGCTCTATAGTGGATATGGCTCGTACTGCAACCAACGTAACAACTTTTCTATTGACTCTCACCTTGCGTTATACTCTATAGTGATTATTGAAGGGAGTGAAAACACATATGAAAATAAAAGAAGTTGCAGATTTAGTAGGTATTAGTGTGCGCACACTACATCATTATGATGAAATAGGACTACTAATCCCAGAGAAGACCACCGAAGCTGGCTATCGAATATATTCTGACGAGAATCTCGAGAATTTGCAGCAAATTTTGTTCTTCAAAGAACTTGGTTTCCCTTTAAAGAAGATTAAAGAAATTATTGATAGTCCAACATTTGAACATCAAGAAGCACTGGAAATGCAGCATAAAATGCTACTAGATAAAAAGAAACAGCTTGAAAAGATGATAGTGACTATCGAAAAGACCATTCAACATTCGAAAGGAGAAATTCAGATGTCTATTCAAGAGAAATTCGAAGGGTTCGACTTTTCTAGCAATCCATATGAAGAAGAGGCAAGAAACAGATGGGGTAACAAGTCAGTTGATGAGACAAATGAGAAGGCTAAAAACATGACTTCATATGACCAAGATAAATTCAACGAAATTTACCGCAATCTTGGCGCAATTCGTCACCTGTCACCAGATTCCAAAGAGGCACAAGAAGGTATAAATGAGTGGTACCTGTTTTTAAACAAAATGGGGAATTACTCACCTGAGGCATTCAAAGGATTAGGGCAAATGTATGTAGATGATGAGCGATTTACTAAAAACATTGATGGATTTGGTGAAGGCTTATCCATATTTATGCGTGATGCCATGGCAGTCTATGCAGATAATATAAAATAAGAATTTTGGTACCCGGTACGGTACCGGGTACCAATCACTTTAATTTTCTACATTAATACTGCCGGAGCTTGCATTTGCATTAATATTTACACTAGGGTTATCACCGATATTAGCTGTGGCATAGTTGCCTTTCTTGTTCTTTTGGCTATCAAAGTTCGTTCGAATACTTCCCGAAGAGGTTTGAGCGACTAAGGTGAATTGTAAGCTTGGTTCCACTTTTATTTTTATTGATCCTGAAGCAGTCTTAAGACCTATATCCCCTTTTGGGCTATCAAGTGCAAGCCTAATGCCACCAGATGATGTGTTTACATTACCGCCCCCTGATATATTATCAATATTAATAGAACCTGAGCTACATCTGAGATCATATTTATCAACATGCACATTGGACATACGGATTCCACCTGAGTTAGTATGTGCATATAAATCTTTAGCTGTAATATCATTATCTATATTAATAGATCCAGAGCTTGTATTAAGCTCTATCTCATTATCTGCCTTTATATTCATGGTAGAGCGAATAGCTCCTGATGTTGTCTTGGCAGATATATCCTTGGCGGTTACTGAATCATTAAACTTTATACTTCCTGATGAGGTATTGATATAAAGGGTGTCAGCAATCAGGTTGTTATTGATATGAGTGCCACCTGAAGAATTATTTAACCTGACTTGTTTCAGTTCAAATTCATCTTCGATTTTGATACTGCCAGATGAAGCAGTGGCATCTAGATTGCCATAGAATTCTTCTGGTATCTCAACTACTAGCATTTCTTTATTTACATTGAAATTAAACATTTCTACTTTAAAAGTTTTATTAATATAGATATGAACACTATCATTAGAGCTTGAGACTATAAATAATTCTTCATTCTTAGTATCAGGATTACCATACTGGCTTACCTTAATTTTATCTCCATTTGTCTTACGAATTTGAATGCTTTGTCTTGTGGTTTCTATAGTAATGCTGTTGGTATTTCCCAGTGATATTTCTTCGTTTTTCAATAGAGTTTCTGATGTAATCATGTCGATAGCCCTCCCATTTGATATAAGTATAGGTGATTGCCCTAAATCTTTGAGTAAATTATCAATATCACCTATTCCTGAGATAACAAGAGCAAATGCTTCGTCCTCGCTTTTGCCAGATGCGATTAAGTCCTCATATTTTTCATTCAAATTCGCCAATAGCTCTTCTTTTATATCTAAGATATGACTTTCCTCTGCTGTGTTAGCAAATAAAGCATTGACATGTGTTTCAATTCTTTTATTCATTACTTTTACCCCCAGTTTCAATTAATTTATCAATCAATCTTTTAGCATTTTCCCATTCCTTGCAGCTTTCTTCGAAATAAGTTTTTCCTTTGTCTGTAATATTGTAGTATCTTCGTCTTGCCCCAGTGGTTTCATTCCCCCAGTAGGAGACTATATAGCCGTTTCCCTCCAGCCTTCTAAAAGCCCCATAAAGGGTAGCTTCTTTTAGCTCATATTGTCCGCCGCTTGCTTCTTGTATTGCTTTATTGATTTCGTAGCCATAGCTATCTTTATTATATAGGTTAGCCATGATAATGGTTTCTGTATGCCCACGAATCAAGTCAGATGTAATGGACACTTGTATACCTCCTTTACATATTGTGCTAATTTTGATACTATAATACCAATATATACCTCGCCTGTCAAGGTATATATTATTATAAAGGTAAGATTAGAATTTGATTAATATTCATTTACTCGTTTGCATATTTATTATAGTTATGGTAAATTAAGGAGGATACAAATCTGTTTTTACATATCTAAGGCGCTTATTGAATAACAAGAAAGAAGGGATAATTTGAAAAAAAGAATTTTACTATTAGTTACAGCAGTCTGTTTAATGTTTACTTCAGTTTTAAGCTCATCAGTTATGATGGTGTCAGCTGAGTCAACATTTACTGCACCAAGCCTAGGAGAAGAGATTCACGGATTTATTGTTAAAGATACCACATATGATAAGACTACTAAATCCAATAAGATTTTACTTGAACATGAGAACACAGGAGCTAAATTACTTGTCATTAATAACAATGATGTTAATCGTGGTTTCTCAATTAAGTTCAACACTCCTCCAGATAATAGAGGAATCAATCATATATTAGAGCATTCGGTTCTGGGTGGAAGCGAAAAATATCCAACAAAAAACTCAATTTTCGATGTAATGAACACTACCTATGTTTCATTTGCCAATGCTTTAACATATCCTAATATGACTATGTATCCAATATGTTCGCAAAGTGAAAAGCAGCTACTTAAATCTGCAGATATCTATCTGGATGCTGTATTTAATCCTTTGATTTTATCTGATCAAAGAATATTTGAAAGAGAAGGTTGGCGATATGAGCTCGCTGATGAGTCCTCAGGGCTAACATATAACGGCATTGTATATAATGAGATGCAAGGTAGTATGGGTAATATAACATCAGCAGCAATATCTAATGCCAATAGGGCTATATTTCCTGATACTGACCAGGGAAATAACGCTGGTGGTATACCAAGTGAAATATTAACATTAAGCTATGAAGATTTAATAGAAACATATGATAAATATTATCATCCATCTAATAGCTTTATAGTTTTATATGGTGATTTGGATTATGAACGATTCTTGAATATGATTAATAAAAATTATTTCTCTTCATACACTAGTAAAACCGTAAATATTAAGAGAGATGTTCAGAAGCCATTCGATAAGCTGGTTGAAAAGACCTATTCATTCCCAGTTGCAGAGGGCACAGATACAAATAATAAATCTATTATTGATATTGTATTTGCTGCGGATGATATAAATGAACTTGGCATGGAAGGCTTCATGAAACTAAATCTAGCAATATCTATTCTTAATTTAGATAATTCAAACTTTAAGAAGGCTATGATGAAAAGTCAGATAGGAGAATCTTACTTAATTAATCTGGATATAACAACATATCAACCTACAATTCATTTTATTGCAATGAATGCAGATTCTTCTAGAAGTAAAGAGTTTTATGATATAGCAATGAAGGAGCTAAAAGAGGTAGTAAGTAAGGGTATGAATACAGATTTGGTTAATTCATTAGTAAGATCTACAGAATTCGAGGAGATAATTGGTTCTGGAAATGCTGTAAATGAATTGATGCTTTCAAGCATGTTTGAGAATCTGCTAGATAATCCACTGGAGAATTATCTAGATTATATCAGAGTTATTTCCGAGAAATTAGATGAGAAGGTACTAGAAGAAACCATTAAGAATCAGTTAGTGGATAATAAATTAGTTGCACTCACAGTTACCAAGCCGGAGCCAGGTCTCTTAGAAAGAAACATGGCCGATTTATTCCAGAAGCTTGCTGAGAAAAAAGCTAGTATGACGGAGGAAGAGATAAAGGACCTTGTAAATAAGACAGCTGAGTTCAGTATATGGAATAACGAATCAACTTCCGATGAAGTATTGAAATCATTAAGAGCGGTAGATTTGAAGGACATAACTATTGATTTGAAGGATCGTGGAATTAATGAGGAAAAGGTTGACGGAGTCCAGTTGTGGAGTACCCAGGCTGATGTTGATAAGATTAGCAATATACAGATGAATTTTGATTTAAGTCATCTTACTAAGGAAGAGCTTTTATATCTGAAATTCTATAATCAAATGATCAACAGTGGGATGGACACTAAGAATCGTAGCGAAATGGATGTAATAAATGATATAACAAATATGCTATATAGTATGTCAACTTCAATTGGAGCCTATGGTGATAACGATGAGGACACATCTGCACATCCTATATATACTTTGAATTACTATAGCTTCGATGATGAATATGATAAAACTTTTGATTTGATATATGACATATTATTAGAATCTGATGTAGAGAATATTTCAACATATGGTGAGAGAACAATTGCTAATATTAAAGCTAATTATGAGATGGAGTTTGCAGAGCCTATAGGTATTGCACAATACCGTAGCTTGGCCTACACAAGTGCTAAATACAGACTGGTTAATTATCTAAATGGATTAGACTATTACAAGTTTGTATTATCCTTGGAGAAGGATATTGCTTCTAATCCTAATGATGTATATTATAAATTACTGGCAGTACGGGCTAAGGCATTCACATTCAATAAAAATAGTATGCAGGTTCTGTTTGCTGGTGATTTAACTTCATTAGAAAAATTCAAGAGCAATTTACCTGAATTTACCGGAAAACTCTATGATACGGGCTTAATAAAAGCAAAATATACATTGCCAGTACCTGCCAAGAGAGAAGCACTGGTAATAAATTCGCCGGTCCAGTATCTTTCTGTGAATGCAAGCTTAACAGAGAATGAAGCACCAATAAGTAATAAGGGTCTTGTAATTTCGACAATTCTTAATAATCTTATGCTTACTCCAGAAATCCGATTAAAAGGAGGGGCATATGGGGTAGCAGCTACATTTGCCGATAACAATTACCTTGTTTATACTTATAGAGATAGCAATTTTGTGAATTCATTGAATGTAATCGGAGCAACTGATGAGTTCCTAACAGCTATACTACCTTATATGACAAAAGAAACCTTGGAAAGCTATATACTTTCATTGTTTGGAACGGTTAATCAGAGTAGCGGTGAAATAAACGATGCCATGAATGTCTTAATAGAAAAATATTACGGTTTTACTAGACAAGACAAGATAGATATGTTTGATGAAGTCAGAAGCACAACTATTACAGATATAGAGGCATATGCTAATTATTTATCTTCAATAAATGAAAATTTAAATTATGTTGTAGTTGCTTCACCAGACGAGATAGAACAGAATAAAGACTTATTTGATGATATAATAATTCTAGATTAGTTAGTATTAATATTATTTTTATAATAATAGATTGGTTTACCTAAATAGAAATCAGGCAAACCAATCTATTGTATTTATTTAGTTTTCTTCGAGGCTATCTTATGACTCATCCTTTGAGATGGCTGCCTCTTCATCAATAGTGGTATTTCGTTCTACAATTTGCTCTATTTCATCCTTATTCATATAGTTGTGCTTGTTATCTTCGCCAGTCTGAGATACTTTACCGCCTAGAAAGCCAGATATCAGAGCTTTAAGATCAATTCCTAAACCAGAAGTCACACCCTCTGTTACCTGAGTTGTTCCGTTTACAATATCCTGAATTAATTTAGTATTGTTACCTTCACCATACATGGTAATCTTATCAACCTTAGATAGGGGCTGCGCTACATTTTTAGCTATATCAGGCATTACATTCATTATGATTTCAATAATAGCGGCTTCACCGTATTTCATCATAGCCTCTGCCT
>CAZODB010000085.1:0-9214 GCA_964578425.1 uncultured Herbinix sp. | reverse complement strand
GATTAGGATTGGAGACAAGGTTATCGGGGGAGGTAATCCGATACTTATTCAGTCCATGACAAATACTAAGACCGAGGATGTAGAGGGAACCGTAGATCAGATAAACAGGCTAGCTAAGGCTGGTTGCGATATTATTCGTAGTGCAGTTCCAAATCTTAAAGCTGCAGAAGCATTCAGAGAGATAAAGAAGAGGATCACAATTCCCTTGGTTGCTGATATACATTTTGATTATAGACTTGCTATTGCTGCCATTGAGAATGGAGCAGATAAGATTCGCATCAACCCGGGCAATATAGGCAGTGATGAGAAGCTTAGGGCGGTTGTAAATGCAGCAATGGAGAGAAATGTTCCGATTCGTGTGGGTGTGAACAGTGGCTCACTAGAGAAGGATATTATAGCTAAGCATGGTGGTGTAAATGCCGAGGGACTAGTGGAGAGTGCTCTTAATAATGTCAAGAGAATTGAGGATATGGGCTATGACAATCTAGTCATCAGCATAAAATCATCCGATGTTATGATGTGCATAAAGGCACATGAGCTGATAGCTAAGGAATCACATTATCCCTTGCATGTGGGAATAACCGAGGCAGGCACTGTAAAGGCAGGAAATATTAAGTCCTCAGTGGGTCTTGGAATTATTCTTTATCAGGGGATTGGTGATACTATTAGGGTATCCTTAACTGGTGATCCTGTGGAAGAGATTAAATCTGCTAAGCTTATACTAAAGACATTGGGATATCGCCTGGGAGGAATCGATGTGATATCCTGTCCTACATGTGGAAGAACACAGATAGATATTATCAAGCTGGCTACTCAGGTGGAGGAAATGACCGAGGAATTTGATCTCAATATAAAGGTTGCAGTTATGGGTTGCGTTGTAAATGGTCCCGGAGAAGCAAGAGAAGCCGATATCGGTATAGCCGGTGGTAATGGTGTAGGAATGCTTATAAAGAAGGGCGAGATAGTAGGTAGAGTACCTGAGGAGGAGCTACTGGATGCTCTAAGACAGGAGTTAATTAACTGGAAATAATTCATAGATAAACTCGTATCAGTTGGTTATATGGATTTAAATATAGAAAATGATAGGGGAAAGACAATATGTTGTTTTTTAAAGCATTCGAGCAATTGACTTGTGATAAGGAATTAAGAGACCTTTACAGCGATACTGAGGTTGTAAGGGTTGTTGCGTCTAGACAAAATAAGGCGCTTACTATTCATATAAAAAGCAAGGTATTGATTCATAGGGATAATATTAGAAGGATGGAAGAACTGCTTGATAGACAGCTTTTTATACATACAGGTAACAAGGCAATTATAGCGCCGTATTTCGAGCTTGCTGAAAAATACGAGCTGGAGAATCTTCTCTCTGTCTACCGTGAGAGTATTTTGGAAGAGCTAAAGGAAATAAGTGTTGTTACATATTATCTGTTTACTCAGTCAGATACAAGGGTTAAGGGAGATACTATTTTCATAAAATCCAAGGAAAATTGTGTGGCAGAGGATAAGTTCAAGAAGCTTAGGGACTATCTGGTCGATCTATTTAAGGATAGATTCGGCTATGATATATCTGTCACCTGTGAATACATTAAGCCTAAGGAGAAGAGAAGGCCTAGACTTCCCGCATTTTTAAGACCTGAAGAGGATGATGATTATGATGAGGAGGAATATGAGGCTCCACAATATGATTTCTTCGATGGTGGGTCTTTTGGAGAAGAGAGCAATGAACTTGTAGGTGGCATGAATCATAATCCAATAAGTAATAATGCAACAGCTAATGGTGCATATGATAATGGGTTTGATAAGAATCAGACTGGTAACCATAATAATAACAATAGCCTATTAAATTGTGCAAATAATGGCGATCATGTAGGAGCTTCCAATGGACAAGCTAACGGTAATAATGTAAGAGCTTCCGATGGACAAGCTTATGGCAATCATGTAAGACCTTCTAATGGACAAGCTAATGGTAATAATGTAAGAGCTTACGATGGACAAGCTAATGGCAATCATGTAAGACCTTCCAATGGACAAGCTAATGACAATCATGTAAGAGCTTCCAATGTACAAGCTAATGACAATAATACAAGAACCACCAATCTTCCAAGTAACACAAACAATGTAAAAGCTACTAATACTAGGAAATCTACATATGAAAAGGGTAAGAGTAAGTATTATAGATTACCAAAGGACCCTTCTGTGATATATGGTAAGAACTTTGAGGGAAGCTTAATCCCTATCAGCGATATTATTGGAGAAATCGGTGAGGTGGTAATCCGGGGTAAGGTGCGAAGACTGGAGCATAGAACCATTGGAAATGAGAAAAGTCTTATTACCTTTGTTCTTACTGACCTTATCGATTCTATAAAGGTAAAGATATATTCTAAAACCATAGATGTAGATGATATATTGGATAGCCTTAAGGAGGGCTCCTTCTACTCACTAAAGGGAATAGCTATGGCAGATTCCTATGAACGAGATATAACCATAGGATCTGTGGTGGGAATTAAGCTTATCTCTGACTTCACCTCTAAGCGATATGATAGGGCGCCGATTAAGCGTGTGGAGCTTCATGCCCATACCATGATGAGTGATATGGATGCAGTACTTGACGTACAAAAGCTGGTTCGTCGTGCATTTGACTGGGGGCATACAGCAGTGGCTATAACAGACCATGGGGTAGTGCAATCATTTCCTCAAGCAAATAATACCATTAACCCAAAGAGAATCTCAGACCCGGCGGAGAAGGCTAGGGCAGAGGCCTTTAAAGTGATTTACGGTATGGAGGCTTATCTTGTTGATGATATTAAGCAGGTTGTAACTAACGGTAAAGGGCAAAGTCTGACCGAGGATGATTTCGTGGTATTTGACATTGAAACCACCGGATTTAGTAAGGTTAATGATAGGATTATAGAAATAGGAGCCGTCAGAATATCAAAGGGTGAGATAAGTGAGAGATTTAGTACATTTGTCAATCCGAGGATACCGATACCCTATAAAATCACACAGCTGACATCAATTAGCGATGATATGGTAGTAGAAGCTCCTGAAATAGAGGATGCCCTTGTGAAGTTCCTGGAATTTTGTAAGGACTCAGTTCTGGTGGCCCATAATGCATCCTTTGATATGGGATTTATTATACAGAATGCTCAGACTCATGGCTTGGCAAAAGAATTTTCATATATAGACACCCTAGGATTGTCAAGAATACTACTTCCAAACCTAAGCCGTTACAGGCTTAATAGTGTGGCTAAGGCATTGGGAGTGTCCTTAGAGAATCATCATAGAGCTGTGGATGATGCAGAAGCTACAGCCGAGATATTTGTAAAGCTGATCTCTATGCTGGGTGAGAAGGATATTTCAAATGTAAATGAGATAGACAAGCTTGGAAGGCTATCGGCAGAGGCGATTCGTAAGCTTCCGGCTAATCATGCCATTTTATTGGCTAAGAATGATATAGGTCGAGTCAATCTCTATAAGATGGTCTCCATGTCACATATAGAATATTTTAATAAGCGACCCAAGATACCAAAGAGCCTTCTGACTGAATGCAGGGAAGGGATTCTCGTTGGTTCTGCTTGTGAGGCAGGCGAGGTGTATCGGGCGGTATTGTCAGATCAGACGCAGGAGCGAATCGAAGAATTGGTTAACTTCTATGATTACCTGGAGATACAGCCCATAGAAAACAATGATTTTATGATCTCTAGTGAGAGTGGTGATCACATCAGTATAAATTCAAAGGAAGATTTAAAGCGAATCAACAAGCGGATAGTTGAACTGGGAGAAGAGTATAATAAGCCTGTAGTGGCCACCTGCGATGTTCATTTCCTTGATCCAGAGGATGAGGTCTATAGAAGGATAATACAGGCAGGGTTGAAATACAAGGATGCTGATACGCAGCCGCCGCTTTATTATCGTACTACCGAGGAAATGCTTGAGGAGTTTGCTTATCTGGGAAGAGACAAGGCTGAGGAGGTAGTAATCACCAATACGAATCTGATTAGTGAGCAGATTGAAAAGATATCCCCTGTTAGACCAGATAAATGTCCACCTGTGCTTCCTAATTCAGAAGAGAATTTGAGAAATATATGCTATGAGAAAGCTCATGAACTCTATGGTGAGAACCTTCCTGAACAGGTAAATGTTAGGCTGGAGCATGAGCTTGGATCCATTATTTCCAATGGCTTTGCGGTTATGTATATAATTGCGCAAAAGCTTGTGTGGAAATCAAATGAGGATGGTTATCTGGTAGGCTCCCGTGGTTCGGTTGGGTCTTCATTTGTAGCCACATTGGCAGGAATTACCGAGGTAAACCCGCTATCACCTCATTATTACTGTAATAGCTGTCACTATAGTGATTTCGATTCAGAGGATGTAAAGAGCTTTGCGGG
Organism: uncultured Herbinix sp.; assembly: GCA_964578425.1. Classification (GTDB taxonomy): domain Bacteria; phylum Bacillota; class Clostridia; order Lachnospirales; family Lachnospiraceae; genus Mobilitalea. The sequence continues at coordinate 4,826 of CAZODB010000085.1, read as the reverse complement.
AAGCTCGGGCTGTGACATGCCTGATAAGAATTGTCCCCAGTGTGGTGCACCCTTCGAAAAGGATGGCCATGACATACCGTTTGAGACCTTCTTAGGCTTTGATGGAGATAAGGAACCGGATATTGACCTTAATTTTTCGGGTGAATATCAGAGTAAGGCCCATGAATATACCGAGGTATTATTTGGCGAGGGGCATACATTTCGTGCGGGAACAATCGGTACATTGGCAGATAAGACTGCATTTGGCTTTGTGAAGAATTATTATGAAGATAGGGACATACATAAACGTAATGTAGAAATAGATAGATTGATTGAGGGCTTGGTAGGTGTGAGGCGTACGACCGGCCAGCATCCGGGGGGTATAGTAGTTTTACCCCATGGAGAGGATATTTATTCATTTACCCCTGTACAGCGACCTGCAAATGATATGAAATCGAAGATAATTACCACTCATTTTGATTATCATTCCATAGATCATAACCTGCTAAAGCTGGATATTCTAGGGCATGACGATCCTACCATGATCAGAATGCTTGAGGATATAACAGGGCTGGATGCTAAGAAGATACCATTTGATGAGAAGAAGGTGTTATCCTTATTTCATAGTACCGAGGCCCTAGGTATAAGTTCGAGGGATCTTGATGGATGCGAGCTGGGTTGTCTTGGTGTACCGGAATTTGGTACCGACTTTGTAATGCAGATGGTTAAGGAAGCAAAGCCCAAGACATTTTCAGATTTAGTTCGCATATCGGGATTAAGCCATGGTACTGATGTGTGGCTTGGCAACGCCCAGACACTTATAAAGGAAGGAACATGTACCCTGTCCACTTGTATATGTACCCGTGATGATATAATGACCTACCTTATTAATACTGGTGTAGAGCCCGGCCTTTCCTTTAAGATTATGGAGAGTGTCCGTAAGGGTAAAGGTCTTATACCTGAATGGGAGGAGGCAATGATAGCAGCCAATGTTCCTGACTGGTATATCCGTTCCTGTAAACAGATAAAATATATGTTCCCCAAGGCCCATGCAGCTGCCTATGTAATGATGGCATTTCGTATAGCATACTTTAAGGTTTATTATCCTCTTGCTTATTACACGGCTTATTTTTCTATCCGTGCATCTGCATTTAACTATGAGCTCATGTGCCAGGGAAAGGCTCATCTTGAAAATGTTATGGCAGACTACAAGCGTAGAACAAGTACATTAACCAAGAAGGAGCAGGATACCTACCGTGATATGCGTATCGTACAGGAAATGTATGCCAGGGGAATTGAATTTACACCCATAGATGTATTTCGTGCCATGCCCCACAGATTCCAGATAGTCGATGATAAGCTTATGCCGTCCCTAAGATCCATAGATGGAATGGGAGATGCGGCTGCCAATGGAGTGGTAGAGGCTGTTAAAAATGGAAAATTTCTATCAAGAGAAGATTTCAAGATACGTAGTAAGGTGAGTTCTACAGTAGTAGAAACCATGGCGAGACTCGGCCTCCTCGGAGACCTTCCGCTGTCCAACCAGATGTCGCTGTTGGATTTCCTGTAAATCAGTGTTTCGGTGCCCGTTTCTGATGTTTCCGTACCAGGTACCGTACCGGGTACGGTACCTGGTACGGTGTGATGTTGGTACCCGGTACGGTACCGGGTACGGTGATATTTTGCGATTTTATTGACATTAACATATTGCCACGATATAATTAAAGCATTAAACAAGAAGAGGAGGTGGACAAAATGATCAAATTTATACTGATAGAATCAAATGCCGTTTTGTCCGCTGATTGATACCTTTTTCATAGGGATATAAATGTCGCTCTGATTTTATCAGGGCGATTTTTTATTTCAAAATATAATATGAAAGAGGTAATGGTATGAAAGAATTGAAAATTACACAAGTACAAAAAGATAAGGATGCAATGTGCTCTAAGAACGCCAGTGATGTATTGCCTGATAACGGACAATTGAAGTATGAAAAAGATGTTCGTAATCCAAGAGAAATAATTACAATAACAACATATGATTGGGGTATACATTTAAAAGGATATTGTAATATTTTTTAATAATCACCTATCCATTTATATTTTTTCAGCACTTAATAGGTGTAATCATGATTATTACACCAAACACCAGGAGAGAAAGGAGAGAAATGTGAAAGAGCAGGAAAACGAAATTGTACGATTTGTCGAACCGATATTCTTCTTTTCATTGAAGCGAGTCAGTAATCAAGCAGATGCTGAGGATCTTGCAAGTGAAATTATTCTACATGTTTTAGAAGGTGTCAAAAAATATGATATTGAGTGTCTTGACGCATGGGTATGGCGAATCGCGTACAATCGTTATGCACGCTTTTGTGAGGCGAGAAAAAGCAAAATGGAAATATGTTGTGAAGAATTCACCATAGACCTTATTGGTGACTATGATGTCGTGGATGAAGATGGGATCAGCAATGAATATGAGACAATATTTCATTATCTTCACACGCTTTCTTTCGAGTACAAAAACATTCTAGTTGATTACTATATCGGCGAATTGTCTGTAAAGGAACTTGCTGCAAGGTATCAGCTTCCAGAAACCACAATCAAATGGCGCCTGAATGTCAGCCGTCAGAGGATTCGTGACAGAATCGGCTCAAATTTGAAAGGAGAATTAATAATGGATAAGGTTTATAAACGCATCAACTGGGAGACATCTTCCTGTAATGGTTCAATGAATGCTAGTGCTTACCTTTCAAATCAAGTTGCTCGCGCTATATGCGAAGCAGCATACGAAAAACCGCTAACAATCGAAGAAATTAGCCTAAAGACAGGACTTCCGACAATGTATATTGAAGATGCGCTTCCAAATCTAATTTATGGTGATGCAATACAACAGAAGGGTAAAAAATATGCCACTGACTTCATTATTTTACGTCAAAAGGATAAAAGTCAGATGGAGAATCACATCAGACCGCTAATCGGATGCATATCAGATTATTTTGAAAAGTTGTTTTTAGAATGTAAAGAAAAAATAAATACAATGAACTTTTATGGACATGATTTCGGCATAGAGCGTCTTGGATACATTGCCTTACCGCTTTCGCTTAGAGAAAAGGTCGAAGGCATTAAAAACAGCATTGTTAGCCTTGAAAATGGACCATATCCTCCGCGCAGGGATGGCGGTTATGGATGGTTTATTGTTGAAGAATCGAAGGATGAAAGTGATACAGGTGGAGAATACACGTCAGGCTGTAACATCACAGACGGAGAAAATGATTTTATTTATTGGTACACCATTGGTAAATACCTCTATAATAATATCTATCACAATGGTGGGACGAGATGGCTTTCTGCAAATCATATACCGCAGAAATGTAGTAATGGCATCATTCCGGACGGTCTTCTTACCGTAGACGATATTGTCCGGCTTTTACAGCATAATCTTATTATCAAAACAGATAGTAGCATTAATTTAAATTTTGCTTGCTTCACTCAGGAACAGTTTAGTGACTTTTCAAAGTTGTTCCGAATCAACGATAGTAAGCTTGAAATGATGTTGACTGATCTAATTCACGAGATTAAAAAGAGTTTTGTTGGATTTGTTCCTAAACGACTTAACAGTCAGATCAATCAATGGGTTTCCTGTTTTGTCCACAGTATCAATGGCTATGTTACAGACGAGTTGATATTAAGAGGAACCCTTGAAAATCCAAGTGACGAAAAACCGCTGACAAATGGTGTCTTCTATGTTGAAGGAAAACATATAAGCGTGTGATTGCTAAGGTGCCATAAAAATAAAGACTGCACTAAAGGTTTTATCCTTCGGTGCAGTCTTTATTTTTAGCCTTCACTTGCATGATTAGCTATTGATTACTCAAATTATGCAAGGCCATATTTACAAGGCTTTAGGACAGCTCGTAGGGGAATCGAACCCCTGATTCCGCCGTGAGAGGGCGGCGTCTTGACCCCTTGACCAACGAGCCATACAACATTATTTATGATATACTATTCGCTAGAAAAAAGCAAGCGCTATTTTGTTATTTTATTAATTGTTTTACGAATTAAAACAACAGTATTTTATAAAACACATTTAAAAATAGAAATATAAGGTAAAAAGGTATTGACATACAAAAATTGGCATAGTAATATAGAGTTATTAGTAATAATTTGTAATTATATATCATTAACAGTTTAATATATTGTCGTATCTGATTAAACGTATCTCTTTCTGGGCTTTCGCCATTTGTATCCATAAATGAACTTAATATATAGTAGCAGAAGTAAATTTGGTAGGTAATGTTATAAGTACTAATAAGCCATATTATAAATATAAATGTATGTGTTAAGGCAAGATCAAAGTTAAGGTCTATATTATCATAAATAATGTATGTGTTAAGGCAATATCAAAGCTAAGGTCTATATTATCATAAATAATGTATGTGTTAGGCAAGATCAAAGCTAAGGTCTATAAAATAAAAATAAGGAGGCTGTATTAGATGAAGAAAATCAAGAAAACGAAGTGGATTATTATCTTACTCTCATTAGTGATGATAGAAATTATAATTCATGGCAATACACAGAAAGTGGATGCTGCTAGTAAGTACATAAAGGTTGAGGATTATATCGAGTATATTGTAAGAGTAATGGATTGGGACAAAGATAAAGACCCTGATAGATCTTACATTGATGTGGCGATGGATAAGGGCATATTAAAGAAGGGGGATTTTAAAGATTATACAGCATATCTTACAAGAACAGATTGCGCAGTAATTGCAAATAGGCTTGATAAGTATATTAATCCAAGGTATGGGTATCCGCAGGATGTGTATGAGTTTTTGAGAGATTGTACCT
>CAZODB010000084.1:2353-9653 GCA_964578425.1 uncultured Herbinix sp. | reverse complement strand
ATTATCTATAACGGAGGATTTATCCTCCTCAATAAACTATAAGTTTTAATATTTATTATTCACTATTACATAATTGCACAAAAAGGCAATAATTATTCTTACATCCTAAGTCAAATAGAATTTTTCAAAATATATTTGTACTAATTATGAGAAGTTCTTGACATAGTAATAATAAAAGAGGTATACTTTACCCACCCCCCACTAGGGGGTGGGGGTGAAATAGATTGGAAAGGAGAAATAATACCAGTGCCTTTTAAGATATGAGAGGGCTTGTATTATGCTTATAATAATGAATAAGGAACAGAAAAAAGCAGAGCTTGCACTTAAGACAGCAAGAGGCCAAATTGATGCAACAATAAATATGATTGATGATGGCAGATATTGTGTTGACATATCCAATCAGATAATTGCCACCCAGGGTTTATTAAAAAAAGCAAATCTCTTAATACTTAGACAGCACATGAACCATTGTGTTAAAGAGGCCTTTGAGCATGATAAGGGAAGTGAGAAAATAGATGAGATTATCGACATATTATCTAAGATTACAGGTAAATAATCGATTTGCAAGGAGAACAAAGGTTCAGATGCGCAAAACATACGTAGGATTGGAGGGAAAACAATGACAAATAAATCATTTAAGATAGAAGGAATGACTTGTGCGTCCTGTGCCAGAGCGGTAGAGCGAGTAACTGGTAAGTTGGATGGTGTATTGACTGCCAATGTAAACCTGGCTACTGAAAAGTTAACATTGGAATACGACGAGAGTAAGTTAACTGAAGAAGCAATTCAAAAAGCCGTAGATAAGGCAGGCTACAGGGCTCTTACAGAGACAGTAAGCATTACATTAAATATAGAAGGAATGACCTGTGCATCCTGTGCCAGAGCGGTAGAACGGGTTACGGACAAGCTAGAGGGTGTAACAAGTGCCAGTGTTAACCTTGCCACAGAGAAGCTGTCTGCTAGCTATGACTCATCCAAACTAAGAGTTTCTGATATTAAGAAAGCGATTGAAAAGGCGGGCTATAAAGCTATGGAAGAGGAAGTGGCGATAGATAAAGATAAGGACAGCAAAGCTAAAGAGCAAAGGTCTTTATGGTTAAGGTTTCTTGTATCACTTATAGCTACTGTCCCTTTACTGTATATCTCCATGGGGCACATGGTAGGAATGCCAATACCTAAATTTATAGACCCCATGATAAATCCCTCAGCCTTTGCCATTGCTCAGCTGATTCTTACAATTCCTGTGGTGGCGGTGGGATATCGATATTATATTGTTGGATTTAAAACCCTCTTCAAGGGAAGTCCTAATATGGACTCTTTAATAGCCATAGGTACCAGTGCGGCGGTGTTGTACGGTATATTTGCACTGATTCAAATAATAAGGGGGGATTCGAGCTATGCTATGGAGCTATACTTTGAATCTGCCGCGGTAATTCTTACACTTATTACTCTTGGAAAGTATTTTGAGACGGTATCTAAGGGAAAAACTTCAGAGGCCATAAAAAAGCTTATGGGCCTGGCGCCTAAGACAGCAATTATTATAAAGGATAATCATGAGATAGAAATTCCTATAGAAGAGGTTGAGGTTGGAGATGTTATTATAGTAAAGCCCGGTGAAAAGATGCCGGTGGATGGTCTTGTAGTAAGTGGCATTACGTCAGTGGACGAATCTATGCTGACAGGGGAAAGTATTCCTGTTGAAAAGCATCCCGGTGATACAGTAATTGGTGCCTCTATAAATAAAAACGGAAGTATTCATTATAAGGCAACAAGGGTAGGAAAGGACACAGCCCTAGCACAGATTATTAAGCTGGTTGAGGACGCTCAAGGATCAAAGGCTCCCATAGCCAAACTTGCAGATATTATATCCGGATATTTTGTACCCATTGTCATAATACTGGCTATAGTATCAGGCCTTGCTTGGTACTTTATCGGTGGAGAAAGTGCTACATTTGCGCTGACAATATTCATATCCGTACTGGTTATAGCATGTCCCTGTGCACTGGGTCTTGCTACACCTACAGCTATTATGGTTGGAACTGGTAAAGGCGCTGAGAACGGTGTATTGATAAAGAGTGGTGGGGCATTGGAAACAGCGCATACAATAGATATAGTGGTATTGGATAAGACTGGCACCATTACAGAGGGTAAACCAAAGGTAACTGACATTATTACAGCAGCGAATATAAGTGATGAAAATCTTTTAATGCTATCAGCATCAGCGGAAAAGGGTTCAGAGCACCCTCTAGGAGAAGCCATAGTAGAGCATGCTGAAAAAATGGGTATCCAGACTGAGAAAGCCTCTGATTTTAAAGCAATACCCGGGCATGGAATAGAAGTAAAAATCGATGGTAAGCCAATGCTTCTCGGAAATCGCAAGCTAATGGTTGAAAGAAACATTTCATTGGCTAAGCTAGAGGAAAGCTCTGATAGACTAGCAAATGAAGGAAAGACTCCTATGTATATAGCCATAGATGGCAAACTAGCAGGAATAATAGCGGTTGCAGATACTGTTAAGGGTACTAGCAAAAGAGCAATAGAAAGTCTCCACAATATGGGTATAAAGGTGGCAATGATTACAGGTGATAATGAAAGAACAGCACAGGCTATTGCGAAGCAGGTTGGAATAGATAGGGTTCTCTCCGAGGTGCTACCGGAGGATAAGGCTAATGAAATAAAGCAGCTACAGTCTGAGGGTAAGAAGGTGGCCATGGTTGGGGACGGTATAAATGATGCCCCTGCCCTTGCACAGGCAGATATCGGAATTGCCATAGGCTCGGGGACGGATGTGGCCATGGAATCAGCGGATATTGTACTGATGAGAAGTGATCTGATGGATGTGTCTACTGCAATACTTTTAAGTAGAAGTACCATTCGCAATATAAAGCAGAATTTATTCTGGGCATTTGCCTACAATACTATAGGGATACCCATAGCCATGGGCTTACTTCATATATTTGGTGGTCCCTTACTTAGCCCCATGTTTGCAGGTGCAGCCATGAGCTTGAGCTCTGTATCTGTTGTAGCCAATGCTCTGAGATTAAAGAGATTTAAGCCTGCAAAATAAGATAATATACAAGAGGTTGTTGCTAAATCATCTAACAGCCTCTTTTTATACTATAAAAAGCTTCGATGCATTTATGGGTATCGAATTAATAAAAACCCCCTAGTTTAAAAAATAAAATTATCAGGTCAATGGTAGGTGAATGAATTATTTTGACAAACTGCTCATAGGATTAAGTAAACAACTTCTATGGAGGTTATAATGAAGAGGCTAAAAACCATAATAACGCTTCTTTTAATAATTATTACTGTGTTTGGATTAATAGGATGCAAAAAGGATAAATCTGAAATAAAAAAAATAAAGGATTTGGAATTTACTGTAGTAGAGGAAGCCGACTTACCAGGTGAATTGAGAGAAGTAATAGATGAAAAGAAGGAAAAGCCCTTTAGACTACATTACTCTAATAATGACTTTCTATATATCGTGGTCGGATATGGAAAGCAGAACAGCGGAGGATACAGTATCGCTGTAGAGGAACTATTTCTTACTGACAACGCCATATATTTTGACACGAATCTTATAGGGCCTACACAGGATGACTTGGTAACACAGGGCGTGACCTATCCCTATATAGTCGTAAAGCTTGAGTATATCGATAAAAAGATAGTATTCGACTAAGGAATGAGAAGTATGAAGTAAATATTATTAAGGCAGTAAAAACCACCACATTTGGTACTGTTTAATTGATATATGTCCATATGTTGTATGGGATGTTTGGTTAAAATTACCGATATATTAAGCGCAGCCAACCGTGGTTTTGTGCATATGCTCTAGAGGTTGTTGGGTATTTATTACTAACCATTAATAAAATACCATAAAAACAACATAATATGGATATACTTGCTGTATATATTTATCAATAAAAGGCTAGTAGCTACATTGAATTGTCAGAAAACTTCTTGACAAATATTAGAATTTATGCTATAATACTTAGGATGCATTAAATATGTGACAAAATCAATGTATTATGTCCATATAGTAACACAAGACTCAGCAATGGATATAGAATCATTAGTAAGGAGTTAATATGATGAAGCAGATGGATGTAAATAAGGTACGAAATGCTGTAATAAGCCATACGGGGAAAAAGGTTAAAGTCAGAATCAACAGGGGTAGACACAGAATTGATGAAACGGTAGGATTCATATCTGAGACATATCCGAGCATCTTTCTTGTAAAGACGCAAGCTTGCAGTGATATGCCTGTACGGACCATGTCCTATAGTTATACAGATATTTTAACCAAAGACGTTGAGCTTATTTTATGCAGACAAGGATAATTATAGAGTACAGGCTGAAGCCGTAAGTGATCTTATGGTTTCGGCCTTTTTTTATATAATAGGAAAGTGCATCCTATTATATAAAAAAAAGCTCCGCATTGGGATGCGCACTCACGCGCTTTGTATATTGCCAGCAAAGCTGGCCGCGTTCGGCGCGAGAGTTTCGAAAGCGAAACTCTTTTTTTTAATTTCTTTCCCTAATCATAAATCCCTTTTTATTTGAATATGATATGTCAGAGGCATGTAATCGTATGTCCAAATTCAAGGAGGGATATTAGTGGAGTTAATAAAAAAGAATATTCATATGAATAAATTAAAATGTAAGAGCACCCTGCAGCTTACATTGGACGATGATTTTAATGTTCCCGATATTAAACCAGATATAAATCGGATTGTAACACAGCAGGGGGATGTAAAAATAAGTGAAATAAAAGCTATGAATAGTAAGCTCTTGATCAAGGGAGAGCTTGGTTTTAATGTCCTATACTTTAGTGAGGAGGACGCAAGACCCATACATAATATCTCAGGCCTTATACCATTTGACGAAATAATCAATATGGAGCTTACCTGTGCAGAAGATGATCCTATTGTAAAATGGGAACTTGAGGATTTGTCCGCCGGACTCATTAATTCAAGAAAACTTAGTATAAAGTCCATCGTAAGCCTAAATGTAGCGGTTGAAGAGCTTTATGATGAGGAGACCGGAGTCATGGTGGAAGGGCCAGAGGATGTACAATACATAAGTAAAAGGATTGAAATCACAGATATCAGTGTTGATAAGAAGGATACCTTTCGTGTGAAGGACGAAATCGTGCTTCCTACCAATAAGGGAAATATCATATCAATATTATTTGATGCTATACGGCTAAACAGCATGGATGTTAGACTTCTTGAGGATAAGTTTACGATAAAGGGAGATATGCCTGTATTTATCTTATACTCCAGTGAAAGCGAAGAAAGCCCCATTGAATATTATGAAACAGATATATCCTTTGGCGGAACAATTGACTGTAATGGTTGTAATGAGAATATGGTAGAGGATATCACATTTAGAATCCTTAATAAAAACATAGAAATCAAGCCGGATATGGATGGTGAAGAAAGGATTATCGATCTAGAAGTCATATTGGAAATGATGATTAAGGTCTATGATATACAGGAGCCAGAGATACTTTGCGATGTATATAGTCCCTGTAAGGAGATTACTCCTATTTTTCGTGATGCCATATATGAGAACCTGGTAATTAAAAATAACAGCAAATATAGATTGGCAGATCGAATTCATGTTCCTGATAATCAGCCCAAAATACTTCAGATATGTTATTCAGATGGTGTAATTAAGATTGATGATATAATTCCTAGTGGAACAGAGCTACAGGTGGAGGGTATAATCGATATGAATATCCTCTATATTTCAGAGGATGATTTAAGACCCCTGTCATCATTAAAAGGAGCAATACCATTTACTCAGGTTATTGAGGTTAAGGGGATGAACTCGAATAGCAGCTATGAGATAAAGCCAAGTATTGACCAACTAAGTGTAATGATGCTAGATAGTGATGAGATTGAGGTCAAGGCAGTTATGAACCTGAATACCATAGTATTTGACAAGATTATAGCGCCAATTATAACAGATTTAGAGGTGACTGAGCTGGATATGGAGAAGCTTCAATCTATGCCTGGTATAGTTGGATATATCGTTAAAAAGGGTGATAGTATGTGGAATATTGCAAAGAAATACTATACCTCTGTGGATACAATTATGGAAATCAATAACCTGGAAAATGACGATATTAAGGAAGGCGACAAGCTGATTATAATGAAGAAGGTGGATTCCGCTATATATACATAATTAATTTTACTAGAATATCGCTAATCACTTATTAAGATAATCATAAAACTCTCCGATATATTGAATATAGGATATAAAACTTATTAATCAAGGAGGATGCCCTCCAATACCAAGGATGGTAAATGTAACTAATATGGCATGTTTTTATTATACAAGAGGAGGATAGGTTATGAGTATACATCAGATAACGAACAATAGTGACATAAGTACAAAATATACAAGCAATGATAATAAGAAGGTTAAGGAAGAGGCTGCCCCTGTTAATAATGGTGAGGCAGCAGTATATGATAAGAAACCGGATACAGGGAAGGTTCACCAAAGAGACCAGGCTACAATCGACAGGCTTCTTTCAGAGGCTGAAGCCGGTGCTAGTCGTCTAAGAGATTTAGTAGAAAGAATGCTGCTAAAGCAAGGTAAGACCATTGATAAGTCAACAGACATCTATGGACTTCTAAGGGAAGGTAAGGTTCAGGTAGATGAAAAGACAAGGCTACAGGCTCAGAAGGATATTGCTGAGGATGGGTACTGGGGAGTAGAGCAGACATCGGAAAGACTTTTATCCTTTGCAAAAGCGTTGTCAGGAGGGGATCCCTCTAAGGCAGATATTATGATAAATGCTGTAATGAAAGGCTTTGAACAGGCAGAGAAGGCATGGGGCGGAGAGCTTCCACAGATAAGCAGAGATACCCTTGACCGCACAATCAGTAAGATGGAAAGCTGGAGAAATTCGCTAAACAATGATTAATTTATAGAGTAAAACCTGAACAGTCCACTGTAGTGTATTACAATGGACTGTTTTTTTTATTTGATAGCATTAAACCTATAAGCATAATAAGAGGAAATATTACAGCAACTAGTAGTCCGAATCGGATTGCTAGCTGTTCAACATCAAGATCCCTATTAGGCCAAAAAGATAGTATCTGGTTGTTTTTAGTAAAATAATCAGAAATCATTCCAGTTATCCATGGCCCCAAAGAACAGCCTATATCTCCACAGATAGCTAGGATTCCGAACATTAGTGTTCCGCCTCTTGGGAATTTGGCTGAGGATAGAGAAAAGGTACCAGGCCACATCAGAGCTACGGTAATACCGGTAATACTACAGG
>CAZODB010000084.1:0-2253 GCA_964578425.1 uncultured Herbinix sp. | reverse complement strand
AGAGAAAAGGTACCAGGCCACATCAGAGCTACGGTAATACCGGTAATACTACAGGAAATTAGGGATAGCAAAGGGTTGGGGATAAAGACTGTAAGCAGATAAGTGATTATACATAGGATACTGCTTATTATTAGTATTTTTTTTATTGGTATACGATTACCCCATATACCATATAGAACTCTTCCTATGGCCATATACAAGGCAAACAAACCAGGACCCAAAAGATCACCTAGGAGCTTTGGTAGGCCAAGACCTTTCTCAGCAAAAAAGGAGGCCCATTGGGACATGGTAAGCTCAGAGGCACCAGCGCAAATCATAAGTACGATAAAAAGATAAAAGGAGGGGGAGGAGAAGAGCTCCTTAATCCTCATTCCCTTACCCTCCTCTACAAGAGGAAGTATCGGGACGTGTAGGAATTTAAACATATTATAGAGAGGAAACAATGACCAGAGTAGAGGTAAAACAAACCACTTATCTGAGCCAATTATCCAGATTATAAATGTACTGATGAATACTACTGACATCTGTCCCCAGCAATAAAAGGAATGAAGCAGACTCATAGATCCTTCCTTATTCTTGTTCGGAAGTGCTTCTATGATAGGACTGACGATAACCTCTAGAAGTCCACCCCCAAAAGCATAGACAATTACTGAGATGATCAATCCGGTATATGCATTGCTAAGTATTAGGGGAAGAGTGCCCAGCAGTAAAAACCCTATAAAGCCTAAGCCATGTGCTGCTACCATACACTTGCGATAGCCAACCCTATCAGCATATTTAGTCGCCCATATATCTGCTATAAGCTGAGTTGTAAAATTAGCTATAATTAAGAAGCCAAGCTGTTCGTAATTAATATTAAAAGAGGTATGAAATATAAAGAAGAATAAGGGTAATAGGTTATTAATTATTGCCTGTGTAATATAGCCACGATAACAGGCATATGTAGTATGTTTGTAGGTATATACTTTTTTAGTCATATTTGAGCCCTTTTGATGCCTTCCTTTCAGGTGTATGGTATCGTTTGTATGGTCTAGATAAAATAACTTGTCTGCCATAAGGTGAGGACTTGAAATGCTTGTATGCTCTTTCGGCTTTAAGTCGATTATCAAATATTCCAAATACAGTAGGGCCGCTACCGCTCATAAGTGCTGTTAAGGCCTCTTTGTCCTTCATTTGATCTTTGATTTCCCCTATAATGGGGTGTTCCTTTATGGTTACAGACTCTAGGATATTCTCCATATGAGGAACCAGCTTATATATGTTGTTTTCCTGCAGAGCTCCTAGCATAGCCTGAATATTCGGATGCCTTGTCTCTTCATCTAGGCGAAGATTCTCATAGACATGCTTAGTGGATACGCTTATATCGGGTTTAACAAGAAGTATAGTACAATCCGGCATAGGATCTAAGGGGCTCAGTATTTCACCGATTCCCTCAGAAAGTGCTGTTCCCATAAGCAGGCAATAGGGAACATCGGCACCGAGCCTTAGGCCAAGCTTCATAAGCTCTTCTAAGGACAGGCCGGCCTGATATAGCCTATTTAATCCCTTTAATGTTGCGGCAGCGTCAGCGCTGCCCCCTGCCAGACCAGCAGCAACGGGGATTCGCTTGTTTATATATATGTTTAAGCCATTTTTGATAGGAAAATTATCACGAAATAGCTCCACGGCTTTATAGACTAAATTCCTTCGATCCGTGGGAAGGTAGTACAGATTAGAGCTTAAGTTTATAAATTGAAATTTAGTTTTTTTAATATTGATAAGATCATACAAATTGATGGATTGCATAATCATGCTTACATCATGATAGCCGTCAGAGCGTTTCCTAATTACATCCAAACCAAGATTGATCTTTGCATAAGCCTTGACAGTTATGGAATTCATATTATCCTCCCGCTTCCTAGACCTTAATCCGTATCAGAGGGTCATATCCAACAAGATAAAGCTATTAGCTGCTTCTTCATCTATTTCATTAAATACTTACTGGGAAATATCTAACATAGATAAAGGTATTCTATCATAAGGGGTAGGAATAGACAAATACAATTCCTATTCATCAAACAGCTTTTTTATATAATCTAATATTTTAAACTTAACTTTAATTTTTGTTTTATCATTTTTTAGCTCCTCAAACTCCTCCTCTGACAATAGATATTTTAGTTTCTCCTCGCTGTCCTTATCCACAATGCTGTAGGTTTCGTCAACAAAGCATAAGGGAGGAAACATGACGCACCACCAGTTCTTGCCTTGTGCATC
>CAZODB010000083.1:0-9777 GCA_964578425.1 uncultured Herbinix sp. | reverse complement strand
CTTTATGATGCTTACATAAATGGTAGCTTTATACCCATATCAACAGCGAAGATATATCAAAAGCTTTATAGTCTCTTATATATTAAAGCTAGAAATGTAGAGCTTGCCTGCTTTGAGGATAGTAGCTTCTATAATAAATATACTCTTGCCATAGACAATGCTCATGAAAAACTGAGGACCTTAGTACATAATATAATAGGTATAGTCTTCGGCGCAATTGCAGCTACTGTTGTATTTGTTACCATGTTTCGTATAGATAAGATTACGGTTCTTTTTGTTGTATTTCCCCTATTAGGTAACTTTGTGTTCGGTTATATAGCTAATAAGTGGATTTTTAAGAGAGACCAGGCTATGGCCCCATTCAGACGTCGTATTGAATATGTTAACAGGGTAATGCATCTTGCTGATTACTCTAAGGAAATGAGACTTTCAAGAGTTTATAATCTTATGAAGGAAAAGTATTTAAAGGCCATAGATTCCTTATTTGAGCTTGTGGAGCAGTATATCTTTAAAATCAGCCTTCCCCTATGGTTTAGAAATTACTTTACCTTCACTATCATATTTGAAGGGGTTTTATTTTACGGGGCATATCGTACTATTGTTTCAAAAACAATGATGTTATCTGAGCTAGCAGTACTGTCAAGTGCAATGGTCTCAGCCACTTGGATTCTTATTAGCTTCACAGAAAATATAATGGAGGCAATTAAGCAGAGTCTTTTCATAGAAAATCTCCGAACATTTATGGAATATGAGGAAAAGCTTCCAGAGGATTGGGATGGTATTATGCCTGATACCTCTATATCATCTATAGAATTTCGAAATGTTAGCTTCTCATATAAAAATGGCTCTAGTCCAGTCCTTCGGAATCTTTCATATGTTATTAATGGAAATACTAACACTGCCTTCGTAGGACATAACGGTGCAGGAAAAACTACCATTATTAAACTATTGTTTAGATTATATGACCCTACTGAGGGCGAAATTTTACTTAATGGAATAAATATAAAGGAATATAACCTGAAGGCTTATCGTGAATTATTTGCAGCGGCATTTCAGGATTATAAGATACTAGCTCTGTCTATAAAAGAGAACGTAATGATGCGTAGAGTTACTCCTGAGGATGATCTAGTAATAAACAAGGCTCTAAAAAAGGCTGGTATATATGACAAGGTCATGTCACTGCCTGAAGAAGCCAACACCATTCTCACTAAGGAATTTGACGAGAATGGCTCACTCTTATCTGGAGGTGAGTATCAGAAGATTGTAGTTGCAAGAGCATTTGCAAAGGATTCTCTAGTTAGTGTATTTGATGAGCCCTCCAGCGCCCTTGATCCAATAGCAGAATATGAGCTTTATGACAGTATACTGGAGGAAAGTAAGGATAAAACCACTATATTTATATCCCATAGATTATCTTCAGTAGGTAATGCTGATATGGTATATATGTTAGAAAACGGTGCAATCATTGAAAGAGGAACTCATGACCAGCTTATGCAAAACAAAGGCTCTTATGCTGATATGTTCAATAAGCAGGCAAAGAATTATCTGGCTGTCGATAGCCTTAGGGAGGTGACTCTCTAATGTCAAAAAAATATAAAAAATCATCAAATGTAAATAGTTATTCACCAAATAAGAAAAATATATGGAAAAACAATTGGTTTATCATAAGTCTCTCATTTAAGACAGCCCCTTTCTTTATGATATATATGATTTTTGAGCAAATAAAGCAGGCCGGACTTGTGTTCTTAGAGCATACATATGGTATTCATTATATTTTGGAGGCCGCTGAGTATGGCAAACCCTTTATGTACGCGGTTCGTTTTCTAATCATAGTCTTAGCATCCTGGGCCCTATCCTTTATATTTAGTGTTATATATCAGAATTACGTATCACAAAAGGGTATATTGAAGGTACAAAGAAGATTAAAAGAAATAATATATGATAAGGTAAAGGATATAGATTTGGAATGCTATGATAATCCTGAGTATTACAATAACTTTGTCCTGGCCATATCAGAATCAGAGCAGTCAATAACCAGGGCTCATAGGATAATGGAAACAACAGCATATGGTATAACCACCTTAATAACAAGCGGTATATTCTTTCTTACCATGGATGCCATATCAGTATTGTTTGTTCTGGGATCCTTTATATTAACATTTTTCTTCACTAAGTATCTAAATAAGATAAATTATAAGAACCGTATAGAGAAAAATCCACTAGAAAGAAAGCGGGCATATGTACATAGAGTTTTTTATCTAAATGAGTATGCCAAGGAGCTTCGTCTGAATCCTGATATTTTCACAAGACTTAAGGATGAATTTGATAATTCTAATAATGAAATACAGATGATTGAAAAGAAATACGCTAAAAAAAGGACCTTGCTTCAGTTTATAGTACAATATGTAGCCAGTTATTTTATCGTTGATGTAATATATATTATATATTTGGTATATCGTGCTGCTGTAATGCATGCTATTTCATATAGCAGTGTGGTTGTCTTATGGAATTCACAGGGTAATCTAAAACATAGTTTAGGATCATTTGCACAGCTTTTGCCACAGCTATCTGAGAACAGCCTATATATAGAGAAAATACAGGATTTCCTTAGATATGAGAGAAAGATAATTAGCAGAAAGAACCTTCCCCTACCAAAGGAACCTAAGGTTCTTGAGCTAAAGAATATATCCTTTGCTTACACCGAAAAGGAAGGCTACATATTAAATAATATAAGCCTGACAATACACCCAAATGAGAAAGTTGCTCTTGTGGGCTATAACGGTGCCGGCAAGACGACACTTATAAAGCTTATAATGCGTCTATATGATCCTAGACTTGGGGAAATACTTTATGATGGTATCAACATTAAGGATTATGACCTGAATGAGTACAGGGAGGCCATAGGAGCCATATTCCAAGATTTTAAGATATTTGCGTCTACAGTTGCTGAGAATGTATTTCTGGATGAAAATAAGACCTATAAATCATTATCAGAGGAAGAAAATGAAAAGCAAAAAATTCTAGCTGCACTTACCTTTAGTGGATTTAATGATAAGCTTGATAAGCTTCCTAATGGATTAAATACCGAACTTACCACAGAATTTGAAGAAGATGGTACAGAGCTTTCTGGAGGAGAAAATCAGAAGCTGGCCATAGCCCGTGCATTCTACAAGGATGCAGATATGGTAATATTAGATGAGCCCTCCAGTGCCTTAGACCCCATAGCTGAATATCAGCTCAATGAGGCTATGCTTAGGGCTGCCGCTCATAAGACTGTTATATTTATATCTCACAGACTATCCACCACAAGAAATGCAGATAGAATATTCATGCTGGAGAATGGGAGAATCATAGAAGAGGGTAGCCATGAGGAGCTTCTTGAGATGAACAATAAGTATGCAGGGATGTGGAAAGCACAAGCGGGAAAATATATTAATCTCTAAACTAGAAAGTGACCTACCCATTACCGTCATTGAAAATCAGCTTTTTGTAATGGGAGATAAAATTTCAGTATAACAAGTACATATCTAATATCATAGAATTTTACTGCCCTGCATATCTTTAATTATAACCATTAGGAGGTTGACATATGTTAGGGCAGTTTGATGTTTATAATGATATTCAGGCTAGGACAGGCGGTGAAATATACATAGGTGTGGTAGGACCAGTCAGAACAGGAAAATCTACCTTTATTAAGAGGTTCATGGATCTCTTGGTAATACCGGGTATTGAAGATGTCCATAGCAAGGAGAGGGCAATAGATGAATTGCCACAGGCTGCGGCCGGTAAGACTATTATGACTACCGAGCCGAAATTTATACCAAAGGAAGCAGCCGAAATATCACTAAATGATGAAACAAAGGTAAAAATACGGCTTATTGATTGTGTGGGTTACATGGTAGAGGGTGCCTCCGGTCATATTGAGAACCAGAATGAGAGGATGGTAAGGACACCATGGTATGACCATGAAATTCCTTTTACCCAAGCCGCTGAGCTTGGTACAAAGAAGGTAATAAATGACCATTCTACCATAGGCATCGTAATCACAACAGACGGAAGCTTTGGAGAGATACCAAGAAATAATTATATGATTCCTGAGGAGAGGACCATCGAGGAATTAAAGCGTCTGGGCAAGCCTTTTATCGTCTTACTAAATACTAATAGACCTTACTCAAATGATACCTTAAGGATAGCAGAGGAGATTGAACAAAGATTTGATGTAACCGTAACTCCTGTCAACTGTGAACAGCTAAAAAAAGAAGACATTCATAATATTATGGAGAATATTTTATCTGTCTTTCCTATAACTGAATTGAATTTCTATATGCCTAAGTGGGCAGAGATGCTTCCTCCGGACCACTGGCTAAAGGAAGATTTGATCAACTCAGTTAAAACACTGTTTCAGAATATCAGCCGTGTAAAGGATGCCAATTCAGAGAATTTCAACACTGATAGTGAGTATGTCAAGCGCTTTAAGGTTGATAAGGTTGATATGCAAGATGGAACAGTGGCAGTAAACGTAGAGTTTGACGATATGTATTATTATAAAATACTAAGTGACCTAATCGGTATACCAATTACAGGAGAATACCAGCTGATTTCTACTATTAAAGAGCTGGCTGCTAAAAAAGATGAATTTGAATTGGCTTCTGAAGCAGTCAAGCAGGTAAAAAGTAAGGGATATGGTATTCTATCACCTCTTAAGGATGAAATCAGCTTAGAAGAGCCTGAGGTTATGAAACATGGAAGTAAATACGGAGTCAAGATAAAAGCCAAGGCTCCATCAATTCATCTAATTAGGGCAGAAATAATGACAGAGGTTGCCCCTATTGTTGGTACTGAAGACCAGGCTAAGGATTTGATAAATTATATAAATGAGAATGCCAAGTTAAATCCTGAGGGTATTTGGGAGACGAACATCTTTGGAAAATCTATTCGCCAGCTTGTAGATGATGGTATTAGCAGTAAGATGAATAAGCTTACAGATGAAAGTCAGCTTAAGCTTCAAGAAACAATGCAAAAAATAATAAATGACAGTAATGGCGGATTGATTTGTATTATAATCTAAAATACTTGTAAACATTTTGTTTTACATTTTCTTTAATATATTGTTAACATAAAAACCGTCTATTACAGCACATCCGTAAGTAGACGGTTTTATTTTGGGTAGTTCGTCCTATGTATTTACCATCTTTTGTAAAAAGTTACGAAAATAAAAAATTTTGTGACATATAGTTGACAAATTTATCCCACCTTGCTATAATACTCCTGTAATATATTTAATAATTGCGTAACATTTGTGTTAAGACTTACCATCACTTGATATATTCATATACTTCATGGGATATAACAAGAATGATTCGGAGGACCCTTAGAAATGGATAATAAGTTTTTAAAATTTTCATTAGTATGTATTACCGGAGTTTATTTATTTTCTACAAATACTACTAGAGCGATGGCTACAGAATATCATGCCGCCGGTTTTCCTTATGATAAGGCAGGATATGAGTTACCCCTTTCTACAGAAAATCCTGATATATCTACTATGTCTTTAGATTATACAACAGCTCCTGGTTTTTATAATATAGGTATAGCCGATGTAACCACCAATTTATTGGTTCGTGAAAAGCCCAGTGAGAATGGTAAAATCCTAGGTAAGATGCCAAAGGATGCAGGTTGCGAAATCCTTGAAGCTAATAACAATGGATGGACTAAGGTTAAGTCCGGTAAGGTAACTGGATATGTTAAGAGTGATTATCTCATCATAGGCCAGAAAGCTTCTGAAATCGCCTTAAAGGAAGCTAAATATATAGCTGTATTTAATGGTAGGAATAACCTTTGTGTTAGAAAAGACCCTTCAATTCCACTAGACAACCCTAACGAGAATGTTATCGACTCTGTCGCACCTGGTGAAGAGATACTTGTTCTTGATCCATTAGTTGTTACTTATGGCCAAGAAGTTAACAAGTGGGTTAAGGTAAGCCTGGACGGTGATGATTCAGATACCGGTACTGTAGGTTATGTTGCTAAGGAATATGTTGACTTGTCATATAAGCTTGCACATGCATATACACTACAAGAATTGTCTTTAGGTGGCGTATCTGGAAAAAGAGCAGATATTGTTACCTATGCAAAGAAGTACTTAGGCTATAAGTATGTATGGGGTGGTTCAGGAAGTAAAAGTTTGGAGAATAACTGGGGTGTTGATTGCTCAGGATTTACACAGGCTGTTTTTGCTAAAAATGGAGTTACTTTAAATAGAACCTCAAGAGATCAGGCAAAACAGGGCACCACCATAAGCTCATCACAATTAAAGGCTGGAGACCTTGTATTCTATGGTAGCAAATCATATATCAATCATGTTGCAATTTACATTGGTAATGGTAGGATTGTCCATGCTAGTAACAGGAGAGATGGAGTAAAGATATCCAATGTTAACTATAGAACACCTGTTAAATGTGTAAGAGTAATTAATTAATAATAGAATACTATGAGAGACAGAGGGACTTTTCCTCTGTCTTTTTTCACGTAGCAGGAAAGTGCGTCCTATTATATGAAAAACGCTCCCCATTGCGTGCTTTGTTCGCATTGGGATGCGCAGTACGGTCTAAGGTTTTCTAATTATTTCTTAATTTAGATTATATGGACAAAATATCTATGATACTATACAATAATTAAGAGGGTTTTTAGCTTTACTAATATAGTTAGGAGAATAGGCATGGATTATATATTTTATTCTTTAATAGTGGCTCTAGGTTTAGTAATATTTAGTTTAATAAATGAACATAAACAGAAAAAAGCTCTGGTTGAACGACTTAGAAATGAGTGGGGAGTTATTCCAGATACCGAATATAGCTCGGAGAAAATGAATTCATTAAAATACTTTCATCTTACCCAAAGGGATGACTATATGGATGTGGATGATATAACATGGAATGATCTCGATATGGATGAAATCTATAGGAGAATGAATAATACCCAAAGCTCCCTGGGAGAGGAGTATCTATACGCCCTTCTTCGCAAGCCATGCTTCTCACCTGAAGAGCTTGTGGAAAGGAACCGCCTGATAGAATATTTTCAGACCCATGAAAAAGAAAGACTTCAAATACAGACTAAGCTTAATAAGATAAGTAAGCTTAGAAAGATTTCCGCCTATGAATATGCCAATCGTTTAAGTGAGTTGGAGCCCAAAAGCAACATTACCCATTACTTCTCAATTCTTGCTTTAATCATATCCATAGCATTAGTATTTGTAAATCCTAGTATAGGCGTGGGCTTAACTATATTTACTATGGTAGTTAATATATATTGTTACTTTAAATACAAAAAAGATTTAGAAAATTATCTTATTTTAATTGCATTTCAGCTAAGACTACTTGATGGTATAGAAGGATTATTAAAGATATCCATACCGGAATTAGAGCAATATAATAAACGCTTAGCCGCTGATATAAAGACCTTTAGGCAATATAAGAGAGGTTCATCTATTGTAGTGTCAAGGAATGTTAGCGGTAGTATTTTAGAAGTTATAATGGATTATTATCGTATGATAACACATCATGATCTTATAAAGTTTAATAATATGCTAAGCTTTTTTAAGAAGAATAAGGAAGTCATGCTACGGATTTTTAAGATTGTAGGCTTTCTTGACAGTATGATAGCTGCTGCATCCTATCGTGATATGATGGATTATTATTGTTTACCTATACTTTCTCAGGATAAAGGTCGTCCTTATATATCAGTTAAAAAGGTCTACCATCCCTTAATAAAAGATCCCATACCAAACTCCATAGCTGAGGATGGTTGTACATTGCTTACCGGCTCCAATGCTTCCGGTAAATCCACATTTATTAAGTCCTTAGCCATTAATCAGATTTTATCACAGACTATATATACCTCCCTTAGTGAGGAATTTAAAGCTAGCTACTTTACTATATATTCATCAATGGCCTTAAAGGATAACATACTTAGTAATGAGAGCTATTTTATAGTAGAAATCAAATCCCTTAAGCGTATTCTAGATAAGTCTAAGGGAAAGTATCCCATACTCTGCTTTGTGGATGAGGTGCTTCGAGGAACAAATACTCTTGAGAGGATTGCGGCTTCCTCAAGAATCCTTGCATCATTAAAAAATGAAAATGCTCTTTGTTTTGCTGCAACCCATGATATAGAGCTAACCTATATCTTAGAAAAACACTATTCCAATTATCATTTTCGTGAGCGAATTGAAGGAAATCAAGTTCTATTCGATTATAAATTATATAAGGGAAGAGCAGTATCAAAGAATGCCATTAAGCTTCTTAAACTACTTGGATATTCAAAGGATATTATATCCGAAGCAGAGGCTGCGGCAGATGAATATATGAGGACAGGTGAATGGAGTGTTCATAAATGAGCTGATAAATCATGGTAGACAACAGTTTAATAAGATGTAATAATAACATGGTATGCTTAACAATCTAATCGGAGGCAAAT
The DNA here is from genome assembly GCA_964578425.1 of uncultured Herbinix sp. GTDB lineage: Bacteria > Bacillota > Clostridia > Lachnospirales > Lachnospiraceae > Mobilitalea. The sequence goes on along the minus strand of CAZODB010000083.1, from coordinate 1,302 downwards.
TATGATTACTAATGTAAGTATATATACAGATGGCTCTGCCAGGGGAAACCCTGATGGGCCTGGCGGCTATGGTACTGTAATTGAATTTATAGATTCTAAGGGGCAGGAGCACATTAGAGAATATAGTGCAGGTTATAAAAAGACCACTAATAATCGAATGGAGCTTATGGCTGCAATCATAGGGATAGAGGCTCTTACAAAGCCCTGTCAGGTAAGACTATATTCAGATTCCCAATACCTTGTCAAGGCCTTTAATGATCACTGGTTAGATGGCTGGATTAAGAAAGGTTGGAAGAGAGGGAAGAATGAGCCTGTCAAGAATATTGACCTATGGAAACGTCTTCTCAAAGCCATGGAACCCCATAAGGTAGAATATATATGGGTTAGAGGCCATAGCGGACATCCACAAAATGAGCGCTGTGATGAATTGGCAACTACAGCTGCTGATGGAAATGATCTATTGGATGATAACCATACATATGAAAGGACAGAAGAGGATGGCTAAATTAACTCCGTTAATGCAGCAATATATGCAGATAAAGGAGCAATATAAAGACTGTATACTATTTTATCGCTTGGGGGATTTTTATGAGATGTTCTTCGAGGATGCCAAAATCTGCTCTAAGGAATTAGAGATAGCACTTACTGGAAAAGGCATTGGTAATGAAGAACGGGCTCCTATGTGCGGTGTTCCACACCATGCCGTAGATAATTATCTAAGTAAGTTAATTACCCGCGGATATCGTGTGGCTATCTGTGAGCAGGTGGAAGATCCAAAGACTGCTAAAGGAATTGTAAAAAGAGAGGTGGTCAGGGTTGTCAGCCCGGGCACCAATCTAAATACACAGGTACTTGATGAGACAAGAAATAATTACCTGATGAGTATTGTACATACAACCAATATATATGGTATCTCCGTTGTTGATATCACAACAGGAGATTATTTTGTTACGGAGATAGACACAAACAGAAAGCTTATGGATGAGATATACAAATGGTCTCCCTCAGAAATCATATGTAATGACACCTTTCTATTATCCGGTATAGATATAGAAGCACTAAAGTCAATATATAACATTTCATTATCTCCTTTGGAGCCCTGGTATTTTGATGATGCATTATGCATAAGGGCATTAATGGAACATTTTGATGTGGGAAGCCTTGATGGAATCGGTCTAAAGGATTATACCATTGGAAAAATTGCCGCAGGAAGTATCATGCAGTTCTTGAATGAAACACAAAAAATAGCCCTGTCTCATATAACCAAGCTCTCTCCCTATATCTATGAAAAATACATGCTTC
>CAZODB010000082.1:0-9803 GCA_964578425.1 uncultured Herbinix sp. | reverse complement strand
TGAGTTCTGTCCAGTAAGATATCAAGAATACGGTGTTTCTTGGCATCTACAAGTATATATTGGTACTAACCAGCATCTGTATCTCCTTTAAACACACAAAAAAGCAAGGACCGCTCAATGAACCTTCCTTGCTTTGCCTTATATATACTACATATCTTATTATATTATCTATCATTTCATACATTCTAAATTGATGTAGAAGTTTCTTTCGTTTCTCTTACTAAGGCTATTTCCTCTTCTATCAGTGGCTTGGCCTTTCTGTTTATTACTATTCCTAATCCTATAAAGGTCCAGAATATCGGGGCAACTGCTATTAAGGAGTCATTAGCTATGCTTACTACCATATAGCTGAATGTTGCTACCAGTATTGCTACGCCCACCTGTGAGTAATAGCTCTTAAATCTTCCCTTGATATATAGCTTAAAGCTGGATATAAAGTACATGCCGTAGAGGGCTAGGTAAGCTATTAATGATAATACTCCTGTCTGTACACCGGTCTGTAGATAAAGATTATGTGGCTTTGTAAGTACCTGATCACCATATCCATAGTTATATAGATCGACATAATCTGTCTGAGGGAATGCTAATGTGTAGGTGTCTGCACCGGAGCCAATGATTAGATGCTTCTTAAGTAGAGGTATGGTTCTTGACCAGATGTATCCACGGCCTGAGGCATATCTTTCATATCCGGTAAATATAGCTGAAGGGGCTTTATTAATCTTATCTAGCTTTCCGTATCGTGTTATATAATGATATGTGCCATCCTCACCACTGTCTGTAAAGTACCAGTCGTGACCGTCTATCTTCACATAAAAGCTTGGTAATTCACCAAGATACGCATGTCCAAGCTCAAAGCCTGTGAATCTTTCATCCTGTATCAGGTAACTATCTTTCTCTTCATTATGTTCTAGTGGTAGCTGATTATTATCTTCATCAATTGCTACGAACAAGGATTGATTACCCTCCATATAGCTAATGATTTGTAACTGATTACCCTTATAGGTTATCAGGAGCTTATCATCTAGGGTCTGTATATCCTGAAGTGAGGGCTCTGACTTTGTAAAATTAAGAGCAGGCCGTAATTGTTTTACTAGTGCATTATCATTTGCATGGTTATAGGTGAATATGGTTCCTAGCACAAATAGGAATATGGGAATGGAAAGGTAAAAATACTTTATTAAGTATCTATATAATAATATTAATATCAGGACTCCCGCAGCTATAAGGCTTATAATTGATGTTTTAGATCCAGAGCCTAAGAGGCTTATTATTATTCCCACTAAAGTAAGAAGGTAGATCGGTAGCTTCCATATCTTTTTTCTTATTAGTAGAGAAAGAGTTAAAAGTAAGGGTGCAGCCAAGGCTACGTATGATCCTACATAGTTAGGATTATGAAGTGTAAGATATACACGATTTTTATCAAAGTTAAATTGTATGTTATCTAGCTGATTCCAATAAGTACTGGGTAGAATAGTCTTTTTACCGAAATCAGTTGTAAAGAAATCCTTACCAATATACTGCGTAATTCCAAGTAAGCTCATAATAATTACGCTTATAACAAAGCAGTTTATGATAAGCTCCAGATCTCTTTCGGTTCGTACATACTGCATAATATAATATAAAAGAAGGCAATATCCTAAAAGAACAAACACTGATTCGTAATGGTCATGAGTACCCCTAAGGCTATAGCTTCTGTATTTGGAGAATACTGATGATAATATAGCGAGAAGTCCATAAGCTCCCAGTGGTATAAGTATAGGGGAATATACTAAGCTTTTCCTATCTGTGACAGCTTTAAATATAAGGATAACTGCCATGTAAGTCACAGCAAGTAAGAAGAAGGTCTGCTTATAATATAAGAAAAAATCTGCACTACTATCATTTAGTGGATACCAAGGAAATTTAGAAAAATACGTATTTGTTTGCTTTAATTTCGTTATAAAGGGCAGTAGAGACATTGTAAATATAATTGGTGCTAGTAGCCAGTAGTTTACCCTATCAGAACCGATTGTACCTTTACCTTTCTTGCTACTGTATAATGTATGTTTAGCTCGGTGCTTTTTTTTGTAAGACATGATTTATTACTCCTTCATTTGACCTAATATGACGTAATATTTACATAATTTTGTAGACTCATTATACACCAAATAAGCCAATTGGACAAGGCGCACAAAAATAGTGCCCAGCATGGCTTAGTGTGCAAGGCACTATATATAGACAAGCTATTTTTTCATTAAATCGTGAACTTGAGGTACCCTGCTAAGTAGAGGGTAAAGGGTGGTGGATAGGATTATACCGAATATATTCTGTACTATATTTAATGTGATCCCGGAGAGAGCACCTCCTAAATCATACATAAAATATTCAACAGAGAAATAACCTAGGGTAACTATAAAGCCTCCTATTATTCCAGCGACAACTACAGAGTATAGCTTTCTTTTTAGTTTTCTGTATACTACCGAGCATACGATGGCTGTTATACCCTTTATAATCAGTGTTGCTAGGGCGAATTGAGGAAATCCTGCTAATATATCTGCTAAGAGGGAGCCTATACCCGCTGATAAACCACCATATACAGGTCCTAGGATGATGCCAGAAAGTATGACAAAGGAATCACCGGGATGGATATAGCCTGTAGGCGAGGGGATTTTAATCATGAAAGTCACGAAGCAGGTTAAGGCAGCCATTAAGGCTGCAATTACAAATTTTCTGAGTTGGTCAGTATTCATTGGTATGATTCCTCCATATGATATGTAGCTTTTATATTTTATCAGCAATCATAGCACAATAAACATTTAAATACAATAGAAAAATTAGAGGTCTACTTAATAGAGCTACTAGAGCTATTAGTCCTGTCTAAAGAATTTGACACAGGGCAATACTTATAATATAATTTGGTAAATGCAAATGAGTTGCAATTAGTGTAAATGGTTTTCGTGAGTTTCGTAATTATCTAAGTTATTGCATAATATAAGAAAGGAGAGCATGTATGAGGAAGAAACTACTTATCTTAGCCACTATCATGGCAATAATGATAATTGCTGTGTTCACCACTTCCTTCTATATAAGTAGAAACAATAAGGAAGCTAGCGACATGGAGGAATATAGTATAAGGGTGGTAACATCCTTCTATCCCGTCTATGTGCTTACAACAAATCTTACAGATGATATATCAGATATAAGAGTGGATAGTCTTACTGATTTTAGTGCCGGATGCCTCCATGATTATCAGCTTACCACCAATGATATGAGGTTATTATCCAATGCCGATGTATTTATCATTAATGGTGGAGGTATGGAGGAATATCTTGAGAATGTAATAGCTAACTATCCACAGCTTGAGGTAATTGATCTTAGTAAGGATATAACTTTGCTGGAGAGCGGGGTGCATGAGGGAGGAGATAACCCCCATGTTTGGCTTGATCCAGAGCTATATATGCTACAGATTGAGAATGCAAGACAAGGACTAGAGGCTTTTATTCAAGGCAACGATTATAACAGCGATAATAGCAAGGATAATAATAGCGAATATAATAAGAAAGTAATTGCACAGATAAATTCTAACACCGCTACTTATCTTGAGGATATAAGAGAGCTTGCTAATGAGATGAATCTTATATTGGATAGAGTAAATGATATGGTGATTAATAATAATATCAGTAATAAGGTAGTGGTTTTTCATGATTCCTTTGCCTACCTATCTAAGAAGGCAGGGCTTGAGGTGGCATATACAGTAGAGATTGATGAGGACCATCCTTTAAGTGCAGGGGAAATAGCAGAGATTATAGATAGCATAAGGGATGAGGATATCCGATATCTTTTCACCGAGGAGCAGTATGATGATACTATACCTGATAGGATAAGGGAAGAAACTGATGCCCACTTATATATTATTGACTCTGCTGTTACTGGCGATGCGGATAAGGATTCTTATATAAAGGCAATGAGAAGAAATATAGATACCTTGAGGAAGGCCTTTGAATAACAAACCAAAAGGTTATATCGCAACTGGAATCAAAGGCTCATATAAGATGAGCTGAAAGGCTCGACTTTATTGAGCTTTAGGAGGTTTTAATATGTTACATAGTGCAAACTTAGGTCAAAAGAGTAAGAGACATGATCCTGATGACCATGATAACGATCCAGCTTGTGGCCTTCATTGTATTAAGGCTCATGATATAACTGTCACAGCAGGGGATCAGGTTATCATTGATAAGGTGAACCTTCATATTCATTGTGGAAAGGTTACAGCTATAATAGGTAGAAATGGTGCAGGAAAGACGACCCTGATAAGGGCAATTATAGGTGAGATTAAGCATAGTGGGCGTATAGAATTTATGGACTTAAAGGACAAGACCATAGGGAAGCTAAAGGTTGGATATGTCCCTCAGTATGTCAATATCGAGAAGAACACTCCTATGAGTGTATATGATTTGTTCGCAGGATATGTTAGTAATGCACCTGTATTCTTTAAAAAAAGTAAAAAGGTATATGAAAAGATTAAGGAACAGCTGAGGATATTTGATGCTGAGGATTTAATAGACAAACGAGCCTGTGATTTATCTGGTGGCGAGCTTCAAAGAGTTCTCCTAGCTATAGCTATTACACCCGTACCAAATCTATTATTACTGGATGAACCAGTATCTGGTATCGATAGAAATGGAATGGAGCTTTTTTATAATAATATTCGGACTCTTAAAGAAAACTATGATTTAGCTATGATTGTGATTTCCCATGATTTTGAATTTGTGAGTAAGCATGCGGATCATGTGATACTGCTAGATAAAACCATTTTAAAAGAGGGTACCTTTGAGGAAGTCAGACAGTGTGATGATTTTAAAAAGGTGTTCGTGGGAGGCTTGGATGGCTACTCTATATGAAATAATGGAAAAGCTTCTACCATTTTCATGGGTTGAATATAATTTTATGAAGAATGCATTACTAGCTATTATAATTATAACACCCTTATTTGGTATTCTTGGGACTATGGTTATAAATAATAGAATGGCTTTTTTTTCGGATGCCTTAGGTCACTCGGCTTTGACCGGAATAGCTGTCGGCACCATATTTGGTATATCAGATACGAATATATCCATGGTTATATATGCGGTTATATTTGCTTTACTTCTTAATAATATAAAGCGTAGAAAGACTCTATCCACAGATACTGTCATATCCGTCTTTTCCTCCTTTAGTATGGCGATAGGCCTCATGATACTATCCAGAGGAGGCAATTTCTCCAGATATTCAAGTCTCTTAGTAGGAGATATTCTTAGTATAACCGTAGGGGAGATAGGCTTATTATGTTTTATATTTATAGTTACATTGACATATTGGTTTCTTTGCTTTAACAGGCTTAACTCCGTAGGAGTAAATGTATCCTTGGCTAGAAGCAAGAATATTAAATCCAGCCTTATGGAGGATTCCTTCAGTGTTCTTATAGCCATAATCGTGATGCTATCCATTAAGTGGATAGGTATATTGATAATAAACGCCTTGCTGATATTGCCAGCAGCAGCAGGACGTAACATAGCCTCGAATATGAGAGAGTACCATTTATTCTCAGTTCTAATTGCAATATTCTCTGGTATTAGCGGCCTTATTTTGTCCTATTTTCTAGGGACAGCTACTGGGCCCACAGTTGTAATTGTAGCATCCCTTATATTTTTCATAACACTTTTTATTAGCCCGACGAGGAAGAAGTAGTTTATTCATTCATTAGATTTACTTCTAAAGTTTTTTTGCTATGGAAAAGTATGCATATATTTGTTATTATATAATCAACATATTACATAAGCTGACAGAAATTGAGGTCTTGACTAAAACTTTGGAGGAATTATAAGGTTGTCTAAGCTGATTGAATACATTAAAATATTAGTGAATTTCTTATTGGCCATAGGGGTTTTGTTATTTACTTTTTTAGTATTACCCAAGCTGCTTGGCTTCTTTTTGCCCTTTGTAATAGGATGGATCGTAGCAATGATTGCGAACCCTCTTGTGAAATTCCTTGAGAAAAGGGTGAAAATCCTAAGGAAACACAGCTCAGCGATTATAATAGTAGTAGTTATAGGTGTCATAGTAGGTGTTATATACCTATTGATAGCTATGCTTATTAGAGAAAGCAAACAGCTAGCAGGTGATTTGCCTAACATACTGGAGCAGCTAGGATTACAGCTTACGCAGCTATCTATAAGAATACGGCAAGCAAGTGCTGATATGCCCGAGCCTGTTCAGCAATTTATCAATAGTTTGCTGGATAGTATTAGTAGAAACATGATGGGATATGAATTAAGAGAGGATCTATTGACCTTTAGCGTAGCAAGTAATCTTGCACAGAATATAGCAGAATTCTTCTTGACCCTGATTATATCCATATTGTCAGCCTATTTCTTTATAGCTAAAAGAGATGATATAATGTCAGGAGCTAGAAAAGTTTTGCCTACTTCTATTGTGGAGGGCTGGCATTTTATTTATGAGAACTTCACGAAGGCAGTAGGGGGATATTTTAAGGCTCAGTTCAAGATTATGCTGGTCTTAAGTGTAATTATGTTCGTGGGATTTGAGATTCTAAGTGTGTCATATTCATTCTTACTTGCTTTAGGAATAGCCCTGCTGGATTTTCTGCCGGTATTCGGTACAGGTGCGGTACTTTGGCCTTGGGCTCTACTAGATATGCTATCTGGTAATTATTTTAGGGCAATAGGATTGGTTATTATATACCTAATATGCCAGATACTAAAGCAGGTATTACAGCCAAAGATGGTGGGTGACAGTATAGGAATTAGTCCCCTAGGCACCCTTGTATTCTTATATATTGGATACCGTTTATTTGGAGTTATAGGAATGATAATCGGTGTTCCTGTCGGAATGGTTATGGTAAATCTGTATAGAATCGGAATGTTTGATAGAATTATCAGAGGATTTAAGATAATTATACATGATTTGAATGAATTTATAAAATTTTAAATAAATATGCAGTATAAATATAAAGTTCCATTTACAATCATTAGGTTTAGTGGTAATATATAGTAGAATAATTAACAAAGTTATGGATTAGAGTTAGGAGTATATATAATATGCGTAACAGATTTGAATTAACAAATGAGGGAGTTATAAGCTCGGATGAAATAAGGCAAATACTTGAAAAGTATCGCATTGGGAAGAAACCATTAGCTAAATTACTAGGTTGGGGAGAGACTACAATTATTCGCTATATGGAAGGTGATACACCTACTAGCGAATATTCTATGAAGCTAAAAAGGATACTGGAAAGCCCGGAATTTTATTATGATATACTGATAAAAAGACAGAAGTGTTTGACTAATGTTGCATTTAGAAAGAGTAAAAATGCAGTTATTTCAAAAATAATGTCGTCAAAAATATATGCTGCGACATACTACGTCATCAATAGAAGTGATGGAGAGATATGCCCCAGCTATATCCAGTATCTGCTTTATTATATTCAAGCATTTTCACTGGCACTATATGATAAGGAGATGTTTCAGGAGGAGTATGGTATAAATAACGAGAAAATGCCTTATCTAAAGCTATATAAGAACATGAAACGATGTGGTATACATATTCTTGAGATGGGAGAGGATTATCTATCTGATCAGGAAAAGCAGTTGATTGATGCAACTCAAGAAGCATTTTCATGGTACGGGCCAAAGGCCTTTTCTACAATGATGAATATGGAAAAGTCCATGCTAAAGAGTTCTAGAGATAAATACAATTATAGGATAATCTCAAAGGAAGCTATAATGGTATATTTTAAGGAAATTTGCAAAGATTATGGTATAGAGGGAATAGAAGATATTAATAAATATCCCGATAAGTGTATATATGATGTTCGGAATATGGGTATGTAATAGCAAGGTGCCAGGTACTGCTTATAAGTGTCTGGCACCTTTTTAATGTGATAAGAAACTGCGTCCTATTATATGAAAAACGCTCCGCTAAGGATGTGAACTCACGCGTAATAAACTTATCAATTCGTTCTATCTATTACGGCGGCTACGCATACGTATAGTAGGATCAAGTATTTTCTTACGAATTCTAATGTTCTTTGGTGTAACCTCTAATAGCTCATCTGTTTCTATGAATTCAAGTGCCTGCTCCAAGCTAAGAATTCTGGGTGGAGAAAGTCTTAAAGCATCATCTGAACCCGAGGCTCTGGTATTTGTAAGCTGTTTGCGTTTGCATACATTTATCTCCATATCCTCAGACTTGGGATTCTGGCCAATAACCATACCCGAATAGACCCTGACACCAGGACCTATGAATAGAACTCCACGCTCCTGAGCGTTGTATAGACCATATGCTATGCTTGCACCAGTCTCAAAAGCAATAAGGCTTCCTGTCTTTCTATATTGTATATCTCCTTTATAAGGGCCATAACCATCAAAGGTGGTATTCATAATTCCCGTTCCCTTAGTATCAGTTAGAAACTCTCCCCGATATCCAATTAGTCCTCTTGCAGGTATGGAGAATTCCAAGCGGGTGTTACCTGTACCTGGGGAGCGCATGTCCATCATTTCGCCCTTTCGTTGTCCTAGCTTTTCAATAACGATACCGGCGGCTTCCTCTGGGACATCTATAAGTGCTCGCTCCATAGGCTCAAGCTTATGGCCCTCCTCGTCCTCCTTAAATAGAACCTCAGCCTTACTGACTGAGAATTCGTATCCTTCTCTTCTCATGTTCTCTATCAGAACCGAGAGATGAAGCTCTCCGCGGCCAGATACTTTAAAGCTCTCAGTCGTATCTGTTTCCTCAACCCTAAGGCTTACATCTGTATTTAGTTCTCTGAATAAGCGCTCGCGTAAATGTCTTGAGGTAACAAATTTGCCCTCTGTACCTGCGAAGGGACTGTCATTCACATTGAAGTACATGGCTATAGTTGGCTCAGATATTTTCTGAAAGGGTAGAGCTTCTGGATTGTCAGGGGAGCATATAGTATCACCAATATGAAGATCGGCAATTCCTGATATAGCTACGATAGATCCTATGGTAGCCTCAGTTACTTCCTCGCGTTTTAATCCATCAAACTCATATAGCTTACTGATTTTAACTCGATTGTTCTTCTCGGGGTTATGGGCATTTACTAATACAAGATCATCATTTACATAAATAGTCCCACGATCCACCTTACCTATGCCGATTCGGCCTACATATTCATTATAGTCAATTGTGCTTATCAGAACCTGAGTGTTACCATCGGGATCTCCCTCTGGTGCAGGAATATAGCTAACTATTATATCAAATAGCTCATGCATGTCATGGGCTTCTTCATCAAGAGATAATGTAGCCACCCCGGTCTTTGCAGATGCAAATACAAATGGACAATCTAGTTGTTTATCATCTGCCTCAAGCTCAAGTAATAGTTCAAGTACCTCGTCAATAACTTCCTTAGGTCTTGCTTCTGGTCTGTCGATTTTGTTGATGCATACGATAACCGGTAGAGATAGGTCCAGAGCATTCTTCAGGACGAATTTAGTCTGAGGCATAGGGCCTTCAAAGGCATCCACAACTAGGATAACTCCATTAACCATCTTAAGAACCCGTTCTACCTCGCCACCAAAATCAGCATGGCCTGGCGTATCTATTATATTTATCTTTATTCCTTCATAGGTGACAGCGGTATTCTTAGAAAGAATAGTAATACCCCGCTCTCTTTCTATATCATTAGAATCCATTACACGATCCATGACGTTTTGATTAGTGCGGAATACACCGCTTTGCTTTAATAACTCGTCTACCAAGGTGGTCTTACCATGGTCGACATGAGCGATTATGGCGATATTTCT
>CAZODB010000081.1:0-10026 GCA_964578425.1 uncultured Herbinix sp. | reverse complement strand
TAGTCTATAGCCACGATATTAGCCTCGGGGTGCTGGCGTCTTAGCTCTTTTATTACACCCTTACCTACGATATGATTGGGTAGGCATGCAAATGGCTGGGTACATACTATGTTATATACTCCGCTATGCATAAGCTCTAGCATCTCACCGGTTAAGAACCACCCTTCACCGGTCTGGTTGCCGATGGATACCACATCCTCGGCGTACTCGGCCAGTTTCTTTATATGAACAGGAGGATGAAAGCGCTTGCTCTTCTTAAAGGATTTAACAGCCTCCTTACGTAATGCTTCTAAAGCCCAGATAACAACATTAGCAATCATAGCACTTTTTTTACTTTTGCCAAGATATCTTGCTTTGAAGTTATTGTTATATGCACTATACATAAAGAAATCCAGTAAATCGGGCATTACCGCTTCTGCACCTTCGGCCTCCAAGAGATCGACTAGATAATTATTGGCAGATGGAAGGAATTTTACAAGTATTTCACCCACAATACCTACCTTAGGCTTCTGTATATCCTCATGAATGGGAAGGTTATCAAAGTCCTTGATGATGCCTCTTATATTTTTCTTATACTCTCTCCATTTACCCTTTTCTAAAGATTTTATACACCTGTCACGCCATTGTGCATGTAGGGCATTGGCTGAGCCTGCGACCTTCTCATAAGGACGTATTTTATAAAGTACACGCATGAAGATATCACCATATACCAAGGCCTGCATAGCTGAAAGCAGAAGTCTGGGTGTAATCTTTAGACCGGGGTTCCTCTCAAGGCCGGATGCACTTAAGGATATAACCGGTACCTGAGACATTCCTGCCTTTTCTAGTGCTCTACGGATAAATCCTATATAGTTTGTTGCACGACATCCCCCACCTGTCTGGGTGATTATGACCGCAACCTTATTCAGATCATATTTTCCTGATAGGAGAGCGTCCATAACCTGACCTACAACCATCAGCGACGGATAGCAGGCATCGTTGTTAACATACTGTAAGCCTATATCTACAGAACGGCAGTTATCATTAGGAAGGATCTCCACATTATAGCCTCCGTAACTAAAGGTAGGCTCAAGAAGGTCAAAGTGAATAGGAGACATCTGCGGTGCTAATATGGTATAGCTATCCTTCATATCCTCTGTAAATATGGCTCTATGATAGGCAGAGGATGTAGGCTCAGCCTTATAACCCTTGCTTTCTCTTTCCTTAACTGCGGATAGCAGTGAACGAATACGGATTCTTGCAGCTCCAAGGTTATTCACCTCATCAATTTTCAGTACAGTATATATTTTACCAGAATCAGATAGGATATCATTTACCTGATCCGTGGTTACTGCATCTAAGCCACAACCAAAGGAAAAGAGCTGTATGAGCTCCAGGTTGGGCTGAGTACGTACGAGGGAAGCCGCTGCGTATAGCCTGGAATGATACATCCACTGGTCTACAACTATGGTAGGACGGTCGATTTCAGCCAGATGTGATACGGAATCCTCGGTTAATACGGCAACACCAAAGGAATTAATCATCTCAGGAATGCCGTGATTAATCTCAGGGTCTATATGGTATGGTCTACCGGCCAACACAATTCCCTTTCTACCAGAAGCACGAAGATAGGCCAAGGTCTCCTCGCCTTTCTTTCTCATATCATCTCTGGCTTTGTCCTGTTCATCCCAAGCGACCTTACAAGCATCCTTTATATCGTTCTTACTGATGCCCCTTCCTGTAAATATTTCTACCAAACGATTGGATAGAATCTCTTCACTTTCAAAGGACATAAAATGATTGGCAAATTCTATAGATGGATCTCTAAGCTCTTCCACATTATTCTTTATATTCTCTGGATAGGATGTCACTATGGGACAATTATAATGATTATTGGCACCTGGCACCTCATCCCTTTCATATGGAATACTGGGATAGAAGATATATTTAATACCTTTATCAATCAAATACTTAACATGGCCATGAACCAGCTTAGCTGGATAGCATTCCGATTCGCTAGGAATTGATTCGATCCCAAGCTCATAAATATCCCTACTGGAGCTAGGGGATAATTCTATATGGTATCCAAGCCTGGTAAAAAATGTATGCCAGAATGGATAGTTCTCATACATGTTTAATACCCGGGGGATTCCAACTGTTCCACGGGGAGCCTCATCAGCAGGAAGAACCGGATAGTTAAAGTAACGATCCATCTTATAGTCATATAGATTAGGAATGCTCTCTACGTTCTTTTCCTTACCGACACCCCGTTCGCATCTATTGCCGGAGATATAACGCCTACCACCGGTAAATTTGTTGATGGTAAGGGTACAGTTATTAGTACATCTTCCGCAACGGGCAAGAGAGGTCTCGAATTTGAGGTCATTTATCTGGTCTATGGTCAGCATGGTGCTCTCACCACCCTCATAGTGTTCTCTTGCTATCAGGGCTGCTCCAAAGGCTCCCATAATACCTGCGATATCAGGTCGTACTGCTTCACAGCCCGAGATAATCTCAAAGCTTCTTAGAACAGCGTCATTATAAAAGGTTCCACCCTGGACTACCATTTTGTTACCCAAATCCTTGGGATTGGTAATCTTTATTACCTTGTATAGAGCATTCTTAATAACTGAATAGGCAAGACCTGCTGATATATCAGCGACTGTTGCTCCTTCCTTCTGCGCCTGCTTTACCTTTGAATTCATGAATACTGTGCATCTGGTACCCAAATCAATTGGGTTATCAGCGTAAAGGGCTACCTTGGCGAAATCCTCAACCTGGTAATTTAATGATTTGGCAAAGGTCTCTATAAATGAACCACAGCCTGAGGAGCATGCTTCGTTAAGAAGAACGTTATCTACAGAATTATTCTTAATCTTTATACATTTCATATCCTGGCCACCGATATCAAGGATACAATCTACATCCGGCTCGAAGAAGGCGGCTGCATGGTAATGGGCGACTGTCTCCACCTCACCCTCATCCAGCAGCAGAGCGGCCTTAATTAGGGCTTCACCATAACCGGTGGAGCAGGAGCGTACTATTTTTACATTCTCGGGAAGTAGCTCATATATTTCCTTTAATGATTTAATAGTGGTCTTTAGAGGGCTACCGTTGTTATTGCTGTAAAAGGAATATAAAAGTGATCCGTCCTCACCTACCAAGGCTACCTTTGTTGTGGTTGAGCCAGCGTCAATCCCTAGGTAGCAATTTCCCACATATTCGCTGAGATTTCCTTTTTTAACTGTATGTACAGAATGTTTCTTTATAAATTCATCGTATTGGGCCTCGTCCTTAAACAAGGGCTCCATCCGATGGACTTCAAAGTCCATCTTAATTCCTTCTGACAGCTTCTTGTGAAGCGACGAAAGTGTTCTACTATCTTCCTCCTTGGAATTCATTGCAGCACCAATTGCAGCAAAGAGATGAGAATTTTCAGGAGATATAATTTGCTCATCGGTAAGCTTAAGAGTGCGAATAAATGCATTTCTTAATTCATCTAGAAAATGCAAAGGACCTCCTAAGAAAGCTATGTTACCTCTGATTGGCTTTCCGCATGCGAGTCCACTTATAGTCTGATTTACTACTGCTTGAAATATGGATGCAGACAGATCAGGCTTTGTTGCTCCTTCATTTATAAGAGGTTGAACATCTGATTTTGCAAATACACCACATCTGGCTGCTATAGGGTAGATTGCTTTATAATCCTTGGCATATTCATTCAGCCCTGCCGCATCTGTCCTTAAGAGGCTTGCCATCTGATCGATAAATGAACCGGTACCGCCGGCACATATGCCATTCATTCTCTGTTCAACACCATTAGAAAAATATATGATTTTGGCATCCTCTCCGCCAAGCTCTATAGCTACGTCAGTATGAGGGGCATAATCCTGTAGGGATGTGGCAACGGCTATAACCTCTTGAACAAATGGAACATACAAGTGCTTGGATATAGTTAAGCCGCCTGAGCCGGTTATAACAGGTTGAATAGTCAGATCACCAAGTGATTCCTCTGCCTTCCTCATTAAAGATGCTAAGGTTTCTTGAATATTTGCAAAGTGCCTCTCATAGTCAGAAAATAGCAGTTCCTTATTGTTCATTATGACAATCTTAACTGTCGTTGAACCTATGTCAATACCTAAAGAAATATTACTGTTCATCGCGATGTACTCCTTTATCTCAAAACAAGGATGATTGCTTATATAAAGCATATCTTCCTTTATATTAGAAAAATTTAACTTCATATATTATACGATACATAATTATTAAGTTCAACAGCCTATTTATTATTAAATCCTAAAGCGGAAGAAGTTATTTTTAAGCATCTAGTAAGTAATTCTACTTTTAGATCCTGCTAATATAATATGCAGATGTCGAATAATTGCTAATAAAGTAGGGTTTTAAATTGTCATATATTCTAGAGCCAATACAGTCCCAATTGAGAAATTATTGAATATAATAGAATTAATCAATGTAGTAATCTGTTCTATAAGGAGATGGAGACGTCTTG
The DNA here is from genome assembly GCA_964578425.1 of uncultured Herbinix sp. Lineage (GTDB taxonomy): Bacteria > Bacillota > Clostridia > Lachnospirales > Lachnospiraceae > Mobilitalea. Next base: position 5,537 of record CAZODB010000081.1, on the reverse strand, counting down.
TTCTGTTTATATTATGAGATAATACAAGGTGATACATTGTATTCAATTAGCAGAAGGTATAATGTGGATATAAATGCAATAATAATGGCAAACCCCTTTATCAATGTTTATAATCTTCAGATAGGTGATCTTATCTGCCTACCCTGTATTCCACAAAACAAATATGCTCAATTCACCACCTATCTAATTGAAAATGGGGACACATTGGGGTCTGTAGCTGCTAAGAGCGAAATAAACCTGGCCGATTTATTGGAGATTAATGATATATATTCAATAGGTCTTATGCCTGGTAGTACAATTTCAGTACCTATTGTTGGAGAAGGGGAGAGTGGCATCACTCTTTAAAGGGTTAATCGACATAGCAAAACTGTAAGGTGGCTTAGATAGCACCTTACTTTTTGTTTGACAAAGGATATATAAAAACATATAATTAATTTGAATTTCGGGAATATGATACTAGTACTAAAGGACAAACTTACAGTTTATTATTGGAATGGAGACTTTATATGAGATTTATTCAGCTATTGGAAATAAAATTTGGGAAGTATGCCATAAGAAATCTTATGAAGTATGTCATAGCACTTTATGCAGTTGGACTCCTTATATATACATTTAACCCTTATGCATTTTTATATTTAGGATTGGATATTGATTTGGTTTTGAAGGGTCAGATATGGAGACTATTTACATTTTTAATTCCATATGTTAGTTTGAATAGTAATATCTTTTTTACGCTTATAAAGGCTTTGGTGTTCTACCGAATAGGAAATGCCTTAGAAAGTTCATGGGGATCCTTCAAGCTGAACCTTTACTTTTTCTCATCGGTAATATTCAACATAATTGCAGCCTTTATAGTGTACGGTATATTCAAATTTAATATTTTAGGTAATATTATGTTACTAATAGCTTCACCCTTAGAAATAATATATAGCTCGATGTTCTTCGCATATGCAGCCCTTTATCCGAATGTTCAGTTCTTATTATATTTTATCATTCCGGTTAAGGTAAAATATCTGGCATGGGTCAGTGGTGCCTTTTATATTTATAATATCTATAAGTTTATTATAAATAAATATTACCTAGGAATAGTACCGATTATTGTATCCTTGGGCAGTTTCTTTATTTTCTATTTTGCTACAAGAAATTATCGAAGGATATCTCCAAGGGAGCTAGAACGAAAAGCGAGATTTCGCAGACAGATGAATGAGGGAAAGAGACAGGGAAATGTGACTGAATTTAAAGGGCGAAATGTAATTACAAGACATAAATGTGCTGTCTGTGGCAAGACTGAACTGGATGATGATGATTTAGAGTTTAGGTTCTGTTCAAAATGTGATGGTAATTACGAATATTGTATGGAGCATTTATTTACTCATGACCATGCACGGAAAACGGATTAGTCCAAGAAAATTAACACGATTTATGTGACATGATTTTAAGTCACAATAAAGCGTGTTGATTTCCTTGGATAAGCGTAGCGTGAGCTCAAAACACAAAGTGTTTTGAGCTGCTAATCCGTTAAAAATAAACAAACAGGAAGGTTTCTTATGAGCAAGAATTTGAAAAGTATATATAATGACATTATAAATAATCGTAATCCTCAGGATAAAATACCCGAATTTCTTATGATGACAGTAGAAAGGTATAATACCTATGCATCAGTAAGACTTGCCTTGACCTACTATACCTATTATGAAATTTACTGGGATGAGAAGGAGAATTGGTCGGATAAGCTGCATGAATATACCAAGAATATAAATACTATAATTTCTGATGCTCTATTACAGGTTAGGAGTAAGGAAGAGCAAGAGAAATACATCAAGCATATAGATGACATTCGCAGAAGCATCACTGCAGGGATGGAGGAGCTTTCGCAATATGCCGATTTATTTGAGATATATGAATATGCCCTTAATCGAGTAGAATACAGATTTAATGAAATGAAAGAAATAGAAGAGGATGAGGGTATTGCCAAGGATGTGCTACGTTTTATTTTTGAGGATGAGGACAATGCGCTCATAAATGAAAGAATTAGGGATGTCATTGGCCAATTACCAGTTCGTATAACAAAGCAGAAATATTTTGATTATATAAATGACAGCTTACATGAGCTTATGGGGGCCAACAAGGATACATTGGATACCTATATCTATTTAATTAGAAGCTGCGCTATGCTAGACATTTCCCGGGATATGAAAGGGGTATACCCTGAGCTATGGGATAAGAAGGAGAAGCTAGAGAAGCTTGATTTTAAAGACATTACCAGGGAGGAATACCAAGGGGCGAGCTTGCTTGTTCAGGAGGCAGTGGAGCTACTAGAGTTAGAATCCACAGCTTACTATATGCTTATTGAAAGTATCAATGAATTATATACATTATTATTAAGCGCTCCATATATAAGACAGGCCTCAGAAGTTGAAAATCAGCAGAGGGGTGCAGCCCTTCATATAATTGAAAGTATAAACAGAGCATTTTCAAAGGACAAGCAGGAGGAAGCTACTGCTGAGGTATTGACTAGCTTTGAGCTTATTGAGGGTGTCCAGGAGGATATGGAGTTCGATATTATAAGCTACGAGGACGCTCTATATCATATAGATAAGTACCATAGAGACCTAGTGGAAAGCATGGGTAAGGAAGAACTGTTACATTCACTGCTCTTAAGTAAGGATCTTCACAGTGGTAGTCTCTTTATAGAACTTAATAGTATTAGTTCGGCCGAGATTGTAGATAAGGAAGTGCTTAGGAAAGAGATAGATAAGCTGATTGAAGAGCTTAAGTTCAGTTTTAAAGGCTCAGACCGCATGATTACCAGGGCAATCATGGCTAACACGATGAATAAAATGCCTGTATTCTTCAATACTCATACCGAGGTAATGGAATATGTTGTGTATTCTTTGGAAAAATGCATGGATATGGCCGAGAAATATGCCTCTATGGAGATTATTTATAGTATGATGAATGAATGATGCTGTATTATAGGTGGTAATTTGTGGAATAATAATCTTTGAATACTTTATTATGTTGATTGGCTTGGAGGGATAGGTATGATACAATGGACATCAAGAGTATATGTTGGTGAGGGTCTTAAGAAGAGAAAGGACAAAGTTATTACCTCAATCAATAATAGAAGATTTACTTCTGATATATATTGTGTAGCATTTGCCTCTCAGCCAGACAACCTTTTTGATATTATGGATGCAAATGAACTTTTGTATCCCCATTACCAGAATACAGATGTCAAAATCATAGGACTGGCCAAAGGAAAAGAAGGGGCGACCAATCTAGTCAAGGATATGCTTATGGAGGTATATAACAATACAGGGGCCTTTGAAGTAAGAGATTATTTCGCATAAAACATTCAAAATATTTAGAATAGGCGGTAGATGGATAGAAGATGTTATCCGTAATTTTATTTATACTAAAAATAATAGGCATTGCTTTATTGGTTTTATTAGGCATACTCCTTTTTCTTATGCTTATTGTTTTATTCGTACCTATACGCTACAGAGTTAAAGTGGATCATGGTGAAGCCTTTGCATTGGATGGTGGAGTAAGCTGGTTTCTTCATCTAATTCATGCACGAATAACCCAATCCGGTAGTAAGCGACGAATATGGATAAGGATTATGGGGATTTTAATATATGATAGCTTACGACCTCCTAAGAATAAAGGAGTTAGATCTAAAAAGAATAAAAGAAGTAAAAGAAATAAAAGTATAGAAGATGTTAATCATATAAATAGCAAGGACAATACCAATCATCACAAGGTCAGCAAGATTGAGAAGGATGAAAGTATAATTGTAGAAAAGCCATCAAATGTTGATATAGAGAAAGATGATATAGGGAAAGATAACATAAAGAATGATAACATAAAGAATGATGACATAAAGAGTAGTAGCAAAAATATTAATGACATAAAGAATAGTAGCATAAATAATAATGACATAAAGAATGACTATACACTAAATGATGACATAAGGATCAATGATATAAAAAACGAAGATACCGCTAATGACAGTGTAGAGTCAGATGAGGATAGGCATGGGAATAAGCTTATCAGAACATATGAGAAAGTAAAGTCAAGAATTAAAGGTTTCTTCAGGGGTATATGGAATAGGCTTACTGGAATAATAAAAAGACTTGTAAATATAAAGAATAAAGTAAGTCTCATACTAGATTTTGTAAATGATGATATGAACAAATTGGGTTTTCGATCTACCTATGAAACTATTAGAAAGTTATTGAAGCATATATTGCCTAGAAAATTGAGATCAAAGCTTATATTTGGCACAGGCGATCCTTGCAGCACAGGACAAATTCTTGGAGTATTTGCAATTCTGTATAGCTTTTATGGTGACAGCCTTCAGATCACGCCTGATTTTGAGAATAAAGTTTTTAGAGGTAGTCACTATGGAAGAGGAAGAATAAGAATTTGGACACTACTAATAATAGTTATTAAGCTGTTATTGGATAAGAAATTTAAAAATTTAAAGATGAATTATCAATTGTTAAAGGAGGCGTTATGATGTCTGAGAATAATTTCAATTCAACAGTAGAATCTTTATTTAAGGGAATGGATAACTTTTTGACTACAAAGACAGTGGTTGGTGATGCTGTTAAATTTGATGATGGAACAATTATACTACCATTAGTCGAGGTTAGCTTCGGAGTAGGAGCAGGTGCATTTGCCAAAGATAATAAGAACAATGCAGGCGGAGGAATGGGCGGTAAGATTACACCTAGCTCAGTGCTTGTTATTCAAAATGGATCATCCAAGGTTGTTAGTGTGAAAGAAAAGGATGGTATGAGCAAAATTCTTGATATGGTACCGGATGTTATTAATAAGTTTACTAAGAACTCCAAGAATAAGAATTTTACTGATGTTGATGAAAAAATAAAAGAGGCCATGGAGCACACCTCTGATGTTGAATAACCCATCATGCGGCTATGGCAAAATCTATGACGGCAGCTTTAGTGGTAATATAATAATCAGTAATGGCGTAACTGCAGGTCTTTTAGCAGAGAATGGTATAAAAGTATTTGGAGAAAACCAAATAGGTGATTTATTAGGTATATAGACCAGACTTAGACGTAATAAAAAATCGCTTGCATTATAATTAATATTCTGATAGAATAAATGTGTTTGTTAGGCTAAATAGGTCTAAACTCTTACCTAAGGAGGTGCTCTTAATGGCTAAATGTTCAGTATGTGATAAAGGTGCTCACTTCGGAATTGCTGTGAGTCATTCTCATAGAAGATCAAATAAGATGTGGAAATCCAATATTAAGTCTGTAAAAGTTAAAGTTAACGGTGCAGCTAGAAAAATGTATGTTTGTACTTCCTGTCTTAGATCCGGAAAAGTAGAACGCGCATAAAAGTCAACAATGGGTGTCAGGGGGATCTTGGCACCCGATTTTTCATTTCATAGGTAAAATTAACCTATTAAATGAAAAGTTAGGTAATGAATATTTAATTGCAGAATAAATTATAGCCAAGTAAAAGACATAAAATTATAATAAATATTGCTAATATTCCAT
>CAZODB010000080.1:3835-10139 GCA_964578425.1 uncultured Herbinix sp. | reverse complement strand
AGGTATTGATGTAGAAGAAATTATCGATGGATTTATTAAGGATGATCGTTACGGATTTGAGGAGGTTACATATCTCTTATTGTTTGGTGATACGCCTAATAAGAATCAGCTGGATAGTTTTGTAGAACAGTTGGAGTTCTATCGTGAGCTTCCGCCAAGCTTTGTTAGAGATATTATTATGAAAGCCCCAAGCAATGACATGATGAATACCCTTGCCCGTAGTGTACTTACCCTGTACTCCTATGATGAACAAGCAGATAATATTACCATAGAGAATGTGCTTCGCCAAGGGCTACAGCTTATTGCCTTGTTTCCTCTTTTATCTGTATATGGCTATAAGGCATATCGTCATTATCAATTTGGCAAAAGCCTGGTAATTCATCCACCTAAGCCTGGACTTTCTACAGCCGAGAATCTATTATATATGCTCCGTTCCAATAAGAAATACACCAGACTTGAGGCTAAGATTCTAGATATTGCGCTAGTACTACATGCTGAGCATGGAGGGGGTAACAACTCCACCTTCACTACTCACGTGGTATCATCCTCTGGTACTGATACCTATTCTGCCATAGCCGCATCATTAGGGTCACTTAAAGGACCTAAGCATGGTGGAGCGAATATTAAAGTTATGCAAATGTTTGATGATTTAAAGAGCAAGGTGAAAGACTGGACAAATGAAGAAGAGGTTTCCGGGTATCTTGCCGATTTATTAAACAAGAAAGCCTTTGATAAATCTGGATTAATATATGGAATGGGCCATGCAGTATATTCTATATCTGACCCAAGGGCAAATGTATTTAAGCAGTATGTTAAAAGCCTGTCAGAAGAAAAAGGTATGCAGGAGGAGTACGCTCTATATGAAACGGTTGAAAGATTGGCTCCTGAAATAATTGCCAAAGAAAGAAAAATCTACAAGGGTGTTAGTGCTAATGTGGATTTCTACAGTGGCTTTGTCTATCATATGCTGGGGCTGCCTAAAGAGCTGTATACACCTATATTTGCTGTTGCAAGAATATCAGGCTGGATGGCACATCGTCTTGAGGAGCTTAATAATGCAGGTAAAATTATACGTCCTGCATACAAGAGCGTGGCTACTTATAAGCCTTATGTGAATCTTAAGGATCGAAGTAATGAAAATGAATAATAAATATATAGGATAAGTTATAATGGGGCGATTTTAAATAGCCCCATTTTTAATCATACATTATCAAAACAAATCTGAAAACAAGTTGACAAATATACATAATATTATAAAATGAGTATAAAGCCATTGTTATATAATGAAATGGGGAATGATTATGAGGGTTATAGCTGGAAAAGCTAGAAGGCTTAATCTTAAAACTCCACAAGGCTATGACACTAGGCCAACTACAGACAAGATTAAAGAAACTTTATTTAATATCCTAAGTTCGTACTTGGCTGATGCTGATTTTCTTGATCTTTTTTCTGGAAGTGGAGCAATAGGAATAGAAGCTTTGTCAAGGGGAGCGAAATATACTGCCTTTATAGAGAATGACAGAGCCGCTTTAGATTGTATTAAATCAAATCTAACACATACTAAACTAGAGACTCAGGCTGAGGTTTATCCTATGGGAGTCTTAGAGGCCATTAAAGCACTTGAGATTAAAGGTAAGGTGTTTGATATTGTTTTTATGGATCCCCCCTATAACAGTAATATGGAGAAAGACATATTATTAGCTTTACATAAGTCTAACATAATCTATTGCGACACATTAGTAGTCGTGGAAGCTTCAAAACAGACAAGCTTTGATTATTTAAAGGATATAAATTTTAGACAGATTAAGAAAAAGGAATACAAATCAAGTCAGCATGTATTTCTTGAGAGGACGTAGGTAATATGAAGATTGGTATTTATCCAGGAACCTTTGATCCGATAACATTGGGACATGTGGATATAATAATTAGAGCATCTAAGCTAGTGGATCATTTAGTTATCGGTGTACTTACAAATAGATCAAAGAATACATTATTTTCACCAGATGAACGAGTCGAGCTTATCAATAGGGTTATTAAGGATAAGGATATTAATTCAAGAGTCAAGGTGGAAGCCTTTGATGGATTGCTGGTAGATTTTGCAAAAGTCCACAATGCTTCCTTTATAGTAAGAGGACTACGAGCTATTACAGATTTTGATTATGAATTACAGCTAGCTCAGACAAATCATGTAATGGTACCGGATATAGATACGATATTTTTTACAACTAGATTAGAATACTCATACTTGAGTTCGAGTACAGTTAGAGAAATAGCAAGCTTTGGTGGAGAAATCAAGCAGTTTGTGCCAGAATGTATTGTACAGTCTGTTTATGATAAATATAATTAAAGGGGAGTGTTTGAATATGGGAGCAAGCAGAATTGAGCAGTTAATAGAGGACATTTATGAATTTGTTGAAAGTTGCAGGATGCAGCCTCTTTCAAGCACCAAGGTTATCGTACCTAAGGATGAGCTATATGATCTTTTAGATGAGCTAAGGCTTAGAACACCGGATGAAATAAAGCGCTACCAAAAAATAATTGCAAATAGGGATGCAATAATTGCAGATGCTGAGAATAAATCAGAACAGATACTGGCTAATACTAGGGACAAGTCAAAGGAATTAGTAAATGAACATGAAATCATGCAGCAGGCGTATTATGAAGCAAATGAAATGATTATGCAAGCCTCTCAGGAAGCCGAAAGGCTTCGTAGAGAAGCGAATCAAGAAGCGGATCAAATTAGGACAGGAGTACTGGTTTACTCCAATGATATCTTAAATGAATTAGATAAGGTTGTGACAGATATCTATGAAGCATCCTTATCCAGATATGATGGCTTTATTAATGCACTTGCTAACAACCTTGATATTATAAGACATAACAGACAGGAATTAATGGACCAGCTGTATCCAGATAGAAGAGTAGCGAATAATAATCCTGATGAGAAAAATCAGGAGGATGATTTTGATTTTGATGAGAATACATTTATTGAGGATATAGATTAATAATCTAGGCTCTCAAGCATAGTATATAAAAGAGCGAGAGTAGCATAGATATGAAAGCACTTAATAGCTTAACAACTATATAGGTTTTTATGGATAGTCTTGATTCTCCCAGTACGCTTTTGGTCTGTGCCAACCCGGACAATCCTCCAAAGGAAGCAAGCAAGGAAACCAAGACTATTTTTGTATTGTCGTCTAGAGGAATTCTACATATTAGGTCTATTCCAGTTGTTATTTCAAGGACACCTATAGCTATAGCTTTGTAGAAGCTTAGGCTTGATCCTATTTCATTGATTATCTGTGCTAGTATTGAAAAGAGAATAATGTAGCCTCCGATTTTAGTGACTAGCTCGAAGCCATTCATTATAGATCTATCCAATTTATCAAATGAAAACCTGACAGAATTGTAGCTGTTACTAACTGTAAGAGGTGAATTATATGTTACAGGATTAATTAATTTTTTTTTGTCCTGATGATTTTGATATATTCGGTAGATAATAGCACTTAGGATGGATGAACCATAGATTATAACAAATAGTGGAAATCTTACTCCTGGCATTTTTAGCTGATTAATGGCGATATAGCTCATGATAAATATAGGGCTAGCATTGTTACACATACTTAGAAGGAAATGAGCCTCATTGCGCTCTATTTGCCCCTCAGTAGATAAATCTGCAACCGCCTTAGCGCCCATGGGAAGGCCTGATAAGAAACCTATCAGGATAGGATAAGAGCCATTAGGACTAACTCTAAACAGTTTACCAAGCACAGGATATAACAGCCCGCTTATTTTCCCCGCAATATTTATTTGTATCATTAGATTGGACAATATGACAAATGGTAGTAATGTTGGTAGGACATTAATAAACCATAGCATTAGTCCTGAGCGAGCGCCCTTATAGGATGCGTGGGGGAATAAGAACATTATTATAAAAAAGAATAATATAAAACCTTTTAATAGCTTGCTTTTATATTTATTTATGAGCTTCATAGAATTTACCATCTAGCTAGGTGATTAATATAATCTATTGAAAAGGATACAAGATTATTCAATGATTTATTAACACAAGAAGAACACTCGTGACTTTAGTCGTGAGAGGTTCAAATAAGTTTATTTATTTGAAAGGAGTCAGTGCTATGTCAGAAAGAAATAGTTTACCAAAACGAAACGAGGTTGAAAAGCAATTTACCTGGGCAATTGAAGATTTATATGTTAATGATGAATTGTGGGAAAAGGAATATAATGAGCTTAAGGATATGCTACCTGAGGCTGCGAAGTATCGGGGAAGACTATCAGAATCCGCACAAACCCTATTAGATTTTCTGAAACTATATGAAAAACTCGGTATATTGATGGAGCGGGTATATGTATATGCCAATCAAAAATATCATGAGGATACAGGTAATTCTGTATATCAGGATTTAGCTGATAAAGCAGGAGTAATTGTTGTACAGATGGACTCTGCATTATCATTTTCAACACCAGAAATATTATCTATACCAGAGGAAACCTTAGAGGAGTTTAAATCTGATAAGGAGGAGTTAAGGGTTTATGATTTTTATCTGAAGAATATTCTTCGTCGTAAGCCTCATATTCTTTCAGCTGAGATGGAGGAGCTTTTGGCTGATGCAGGTGAAATGGCTTCGTCACCCGACAATATATATTCCAAATTCAATAATGCCGATATTAAGTTTCCCGAGATAAAGGATGAGAATGGGGAAATGGTCAGAATTACTCATGGCAGGTTCATACAGCTATTAGAGAGCAATGACCCTAGAGTTAGAGAGGAGGCATTTAAAGCGGTATATGAGACATACGGAAGCTTTAAGAACACCCTCGCAGCATCCTTTAGCTCAAATGTAAAACAAGAGCTATTCTTCACAAAGGCTAGAAATTATGGCTCAAATCTTGAAAAAGCGCTAAACGACAGCAATGTTCCTGTAGAGGTTTATAAAAACCTTATAAATGCGGTTCATGATAACATGGGCCTTATGCATCGCTATGTATCATTAAGAAAGAAGCTTTTAGGTGTTGATGAGCTTCATATGTATGATTTATATACACCATTGCTACAAAATGTCAAGATGGATATACCATTTGAGGAAGCCAAGCAAATGGTAACTGAAGGACTAATGCCTCTTGGAGATGAGTATCAAGAGATACTTGCAGAGGGCTTTAACAATCGTTGGATTGATATTTATGAAAATGAAAATAAAAGAAGTGGTGCTTATTCCTGGGGAGCATACGGTACACATCCTTTTGTACTTCTAAATTATAATGGCACCCTTGATAATGTATTTACCCTAGCCCATGAGATGGGTCATGCCATCCACAGCTATTATTCTGACAAGGTGCAGCCCTATGTATATGCTGCTTATAAGATATTTGTAGCAGAGGTGGCATCCACCTGTAACGAAGCCTTATTAATAGACCATATGCTAAAAAACACCGAAGATAAGATGCAAAAAGCATATCTAATCAACCATTTTCTTGACAAATTTAAGGGTACGCTCTACAGACAGACTATGTTCGCAGAATTTGAGATGATTACCCACAAGATGGCAGAAGAAGGAGAGAGTCTGACAGCAGAAGCATTATGTAAGATATATCATGATCTTAATGTTCTTTATTATGGAGATGATATCGTTATAGATCCGGAGATAGATATGGAGTGGGCAAGAATACCTCATTTTTATACTGCCTTTTATGTATACCAGTACTCAACGGGCTATTCTGCAGCCATTGCCCTGTCCAGGCGTATATTAAAGGAGGGAAAGCCTGCCGTTGATGACTATATTCGTTTCTTGAGCGGAGGAAGCTCAAACCATCCTATAGAGCTATTAAAGGGAGCCGGAGTAGATATGAGTACCAAGGAGCCGGTAAACCAGGCACTTAAATTATTCGAGGAATTACTGGACCAGATGGAAGAATTAATGCGGGATTAAAAATTCGGTACCCGGTACACAAAAAAAACGGTACCCGGTACACATTACAAAAGTGTTACATGAATTAATATTTCCGTAATGTGTACCGGGTACCGTTTTTAAATCATACAGATGCCGTGCTTATATTCATTAGCCCTTATGGTTTTGTATTTGTCATAGATGGCTTGATTATAAAGATGGGTAGCGAAGATGTCCTGGTTTAACATCTGCATTCCCAGGAAGTCAAGCTGCTCGTTAGCCTTAGAGACCTTAGTAATTACTGGAAGCCTCTCGAAATGTTTTATCTTACGGATAAGATGGGAGGCTTCTTTTTTCATACCCAGGACTCTGCCATAATATATGGTTTTATCTTTAAT
>CAZODB010000080.1:0-3735 GCA_964578425.1 uncultured Herbinix sp. | reverse complement strand
TTGGTAATCTGATTCTCAGAAGTTGGATTATTTAAGTTATTGGTAATCTGATTCTCAGAATTCGGATTAGTCATACCAATATTTAGGCTACTCTCATGATAAGAAGCCATATGTCTTCTTATGGTGATTGGCTTTATGGTGGAACCCGTGTGATTTAGGGCCTTGATGTATTCAATACCTAATATATTATTCGGTTCGGATATAACTTCAAGCAGATTGTCGCTCATAGTTTTTTTTTCGACACCAAGTATCTGCTTGGCAGCCCTAGCTCTGGCAGCAGGATAGGTCAAGCCCTCTTTTATATAAGAGTATAATAGGGTGTGAAAATCATCATTGGGCTCACTAAAAAGATTTGCGACTTCTTCTAAAACAGCGATATCTCCACTCTCGCTTCCAAAGCATAGATAATCCACAATTCCCAGGTTGTTTAGTAGAGTTACTGCACCCAGTGCAAAATACCAAGCACTGCCTGTGCAATAGCAAACAGGAAGCTCAAACACCAAATCAACCCCATTATTTAGAGCCATCATAGTACGGTCGTACTTGCTCATAATGGCAGGAATGCCTCGCTGGACGAAATCTCCGCTCATTACAGCAATAACGTAATCAGCACCAGTTGTTTTTTTTGCCTCTTCTATATGATATTTATGTCCGTTATGGAAGGGATTATATTCAGTTATAATGCCTAGAACCTTCATTTTAAGCCATCCTTTCAACTATGATTTTGCGATAGGTAATTGCGAAGCTCTATTATGAAATTTTACTATAGGTTACTTAAAATGTACAGCATTCTGAATATGGACTAAAAGCTAGGATTGGATAATATCGTAGTTATTTGTTAAATTATATACAATGATAAGTTTCTTATCAAGCAAAATCACATTACCAGTCGAATTTAGTATGAAAACCACTTGTATACCTTTATCATTTGTTTTATAATCAAGGATGTGAGTTTTAATTTATGCTACTTAAATATAGAGAAAAGAGATGTTAAGGAAGGAGAAACATCATGGGTTTTATTGACAAGATTAAATTAAGAGCAAAACAGAACAAAAAAACTATCATATTACCTGAAGCAGGGGACAGAAGAACCCTAGAGGCTGCGAGTACTATTCTTTTAGAGGGAATTGCAGATGTTGTATTGATAGGTAGTGAAGAGGAAATAAGTAAAGGAGCTCAGGGGCTTGATTTGTCTAAGGCAACTATAATTAACCCAGCAAATGCAGAAAAGCTGGAAGCTTATATTGATCTGCTTGTTGAGCTTAGAAAAAATAAGGGTATGACACCCGAAAAAGCAAAAGAATTGCTAACAGAGCAGCCACTATACTTCGGTGTTACCATGGTTAAAGCAGGGGACGCTGACGGTATGGTAGCCGGAGCAGTCTACTCTACAGCCGACGTACTACGTTCAGCATTACAGGTAATTAGGACTGCTCCCGGTACGAAACTGGTTTCTGCATTCTTCTTAATGGTAGTACCGAATTGCGAATATGGTGCAAATGGTACTTTTATTTTTGCAGATAGTGGGTTGAATCAGAATCCTACATCAGAAGAGCTGGCAGAAATTGCAACTGGTAGTGCTAAGAGCTTTGAGTTATTAGTAGAGACTGAGCCTGTGGTTGCAATGCTTTCTCATTCCACTAAAGGCAGTGCGGTTCATCCAGATGTAGATAAGGTTGTGGAAGCAACTAAGATTGCCAAAGAATTATATCCTGACATAAGGCTGGATGGTGAGCTTCAACTAGATGCTGCAATCGTTCCGTCTGTAGGAGCCTCTAAGTCTCCTGGTAGTGATGTAGCAGGTAAAGCCAATGTATTGGTATTCCCTGATCTGGATTCAGGCAATATTGGATATAAGATAGTAGAAAGACTGGCCAAGGCAGATGCATATGGACCTATTACCCAGGGCTTAGCAAGCCCCGTAAATGATCTATCAAGAGGCTGCTCAGCAGATGATATCGTAGGTGTTGTAGCTATTACAGCTGTACAGGCATCATCAAAATAAATATAAATTAAGAATAATATATATCTTCGCTAGGAGCAAGAAATTATATCTATGCCATTGCTTTGCGAAGGAATGGAGGAAAAGATGAAGATTTTAGTTATTAACTGTGGTAGCTCATCCTTGAAGTACCAATTAATCGATTCAGAGACCAAGCAAGCATTAGCAGTTGGAATCTGTGAAAGAATTGGAGCTGAAATGGGAGATTTAAAGCATACGCCCGCAGGACGTGACAAGATTGTTGTAGAGACAAGGATAGAAAATCATGAAGTGGCTGTGTCTATGGTGCTTGATTTATTGATAGATAAGAAGAATGGAGTTATCAATGATTTATCCGAAATTCAAGCTGTTGGACATAGGGTAGTTCATGGAGGGGAAAAATTTGCAGCATCGACCATAATAACAGATGAGGTTATAGATGCTATAGAGGAATGTAATGATTTGGCACCACTTCATAATCCTGCAAACTTAACAGGTATCCGTGCATGCAAGAGCCTTATGAAGGATATTCCTATGGTTGCGGTATTTGATACTGCCTTCCACCAAACTATGCCGGAGGAAGCATATCTATATGCTCTTCCCTTTTCTTATTATGACAAATATAAGATAAGAAAATATGGTTTTCATGGGACAAGCCATAGCTATGTGTCAGAACGAATGGCTGAGTATTGTGGACTAGACATTAACAATTCCAAAATCATAGTATGTCACTTAGGAAATGGGGCAAGTATCTCAGCCGTACAAAACGGTAAATCCATAGACACCAGTATGGGCTTTACTCCTCTTTCAGGTCTTGTAATGGGCACTAGAAGCGGTGATATAGACCCCTCTATTATAGAGTTTATTGCCAAAAAGGAGAATAAAAGTCTGGATGAGATTATGCATTTACTTAATAAGGAATCTGGTATCCAGGGCATGTCCCAGGTATCCAGTGATTTTAGAGATATCAATGATGCTATGAATAAAGGAAATGAAAAGGCAAGAATAGCTTTTGATGTATTCGTATATAGAGTAATAAAATTCATAGGTGGATTTATTGCAAGCATGAATGGTGTGGATGCAATAGCATTTACAGCGGGTGTAGGTGAAAATGATCCTAAGGTACGCTATGACGTGTGTCAATATCTAAAGTTTTTGGGTATTACCATAGATGAGGAAGCCAATAAGGCTAGAGGTGAAGAGGTTATGATATCCACTCCTGATTCTAAGGTTAAGGTGGCGGTAATACCAACTAATGAAGAGTTGACCATTGCCATAGAGACTGTATCGCTTTTATAAGAGTTAGCGTATAATTTTCATTGACAAAGCAAAACACAGTAGTTATAATACAATATAGTGCGTAATCCTATGACTTGACACATTGAGAATTCGGAGAGAGAAAATGCTTATATCTTTATCGGAAATAATAAACAAAAAGGATAAAGTGGAGCAGGTCCTTGCTCCCATCGAGATGGAGAAATTCATCTTCGAGGGCTCTTCCTATGAATTTGCATGGAAGGATCCTGTAAGCCTCACCATTACCAATCTTGGTAATAAAGAGATTATGATTGAAGGATCAGTTAAGATAACCCTAATTATAGTTTGTAGCAGATGCTTAAAGAAGCTGGAATATCCTATGGATATCACTATAAATAAGAAAATTGACTTTAAGCTTACAAATGAAGAGCGGGTTAAAGAATTGGACGAAGCAAATTATATTACTGAATACAATCTGGATGTAGACATATTGATTA
>CAZODB010000079.1:6133-10266 GCA_964578425.1 uncultured Herbinix sp. | reverse complement strand
ATCAATTACAAGCCATCCCCATCAAGCCTTATATAAGAAGTACTTTCCAAATGGCGGTGCCTCTATATTCACCTTTGACATAAAAGGTGGCACCAAGGAGGCTCACGATTTTATCGATAGACTAGAGATATTCTCTTTACTTGCTAATGTTGCTGATGTAAAATCTCTTGTTATTCATCCGGCTACAACCACCCATTCTCAGCTTACAGAGGATGAGCTGCTTGAACAGGGTATAAAGCCAAGCACTATAAGACTCTCCATCGGTACAGAGCATATAGATGACATAATTGCGGATATTTCACAGGCATTTGGTGAGTGATTAATCTTATCTTAATTAAAAGGGGCTGTCGTTTTAACAATTGTAAAATCGTTAAAGCGCCAGCCCTTAATATGTCTTATATTTTATCGTTTCAAGGGTAACCATTCATTCAATGCTTTTCCTATATAGAGATCCCAAAAATCCCAATCATGGCCATATCCAGGAGCTTCCTCATAATGCAGGGGATATCCCAGCCTTTGTAATTCGTCTCTGTCTAAACGAACTACATCACGGATAAAATCATTCTCTCCCACTCCAATGAATAGTTGTGGAACCTCTATTTGATTTTTCATGTTTTCTCGTGCCCAGTATCCTATGTCAAACTCTGAACCAGTTAGGGACTGCGGATTCCCAAAGGCACTTTTTAGTTTTTTTAATTCGATATCTTTAATCGCTGAAACAAAATATTTGCTATCTATGCTGCAACCGATTCCTCCTGATAAATCAACACATGCGGCATACAAATCAGGCCTCTTCATAGCAAGCATTAGGGCCGCATTTCCTCCCATAGCCATTCCTAGAACAAAGTTATCCTCACGCTTTGGAGATGAGGCAAAGAGAGACTGCACTACCACTGGTAACTCCTCTGTTACATAGGTATAATAATCTATGCCGTACTCTGTATTGATAAAGAAGCTATCATTCGCCTGAGCAGTTACAGTCATAACATTATTTTTTTCTGCATAGTATTCTAGGTTGGTATATCTATATATCTGACTATCATCGTCTCCACCACCATGTAAAACATATACAGTTTGAAACTTCATATCCTTATGGTATTGAAGGTCCGCCCTCTTAAATGGACCAATTCCTTCTTCATCAGGATTCGGCTGATAGTATGTGTATTTACTGGAAGGATAGGTAATTGTAATATCTGTATTCATTCCAATCGCTTCTGATTTGAAATTATAGCGTAACATCCCCATAGTCTTAGTCCTTTCTTGCTATATTGATTCCCGGCGCCCTAGTCCTGGAAAAGTAGCTGCGCAAATTCATACAGGCACTTTCTCCACACATTCCATTCATGATATCCTGGGCAGGTATACCATGTAACCGGTATTCCTTTATCTTCTGTCAGCATACGGTAATATTCACCCATATTATTCATTAGTCTTTCTTCCTGTTCTCCAATCCCGAAGAAGAGACATTTTATTTTCTCATTAAAGGATTTGGCATCATCAAACACCTTACTGTAATCAAAATCACAGTACCAGCGACGATCTAAGCTTCCGCTAAATATTCCAATATAGGGAAAGGTCCCAAGATGTCTCAAGGTAGTCATAATGGTCTGATAAGAACCCATGGACAAGCCCGCCATTGCACGGTTTTTATCACCAGGCTTCACTCGGTATTTGCTCTCAATAAATGGAATACAATCATTTATAAGCATGGAGTCAAAATCTCCAGTTAGAAAGTCCTGTTCCTTCCTGTCATCCAAGCAATAAAGGCAATTCATCACTATAATCATTTCTTTACACTTCTTCTCTGCTAGAAGATTATCTAATATATAATTTACCTTACCCTGCCAGATCCAGCCCGTTTCATTCTCGCCACCACCATGCTGTAGATACAGGACAGGATATTCCTTATCCATATTCTTTTCATATTCCGGTGGTGTATAGACCCAACAATTCCTTGTCTTTCCTGTCACAGTAGAATCAAACAGCTCCATATGAAGCGTCCCATGAGGAACATTTTGCTGTAGGTAGAAGTCACAGTCTTTTCCCGCTTTTTCAAAGAAATTAATGTTCTTGTGACAGCCATATCCGATGTTACCCATTGGGTTTACTACACAATTACCATCTACATAATATTCATGATAATGGCATCCATCTACTAGATCATATAAGGTCACCTTCCAATAGCCCTCTTCATCCTTAACCATGTCATGTCGCTCATTACCCATCTGTAAACCACCTAGCCCTGCCACCTGTACCTTCTTAGCATTTGGTGCATAAAAGCAGAACTCTACAGATCCATCCTCTCTGGCAGTCACGCCCGGGTAGTCGTAGGTATGCCTCGGACCTGTATTACCTTCTTCATCAGTAAATAACTTCATTTTCAAATAGGCAGGATCATAGAATAATCCATAGCTATCCAATGCTATATTAGTATTTGCTCTCATCTTCTTACTCTCCCTCCATAATTTCTATCTCTCCATTAGCTAGACGACGAAACTGCTTCACATAAGCCCAGCCAAGTGCTGGATCCATCTCAGCAATATCATGTCCCTTATCCCTCATTAGTACATAATTATATAGGTTTATTGGCTCCTCATCCATTGAAAAGAATCGATGGACATCATATTCATGATGGGGATGACGAAGCGACGGTTTTAAGAGCTCATATTTTTGTCCTGGAACACCACAACCACATGGATGGGGATTCTCAAGCTCTGGGGTCGGTAGTACTTCTATATTGTTAAATTTTTTCCAAAAATCATATTGATGTTGCTGTGAACATCCTCGGTATACTGGGTAGGATGGCTCTCTATTGCCATAGGTATACCATACAGGCATCCGGAAATCAAAGTCCTTTTTCTTCTCCATAGCCAAACGAAATGGTGTGTGTTCCATAAAGTTGAATTCCGATATCCCCAAGCGTTTTCCTGGCCAATTGGAATCAATATGACAGATTGCAGCAATCAGCTCTGGATGCGTCATAGCAACGGTCTGTGCCTGGGCAGCACCATTGCTAAAGCCCGATAAATATATTCTGGTTTTATCCACGGGATAATTGGCAATCATGTAGTTTATTAACGCAATAGTAAAGCCGACATCATCCTCGTCGTCCTCAGCCATATCACAATTCCATGACGTTTTGTTGGTACCCCAAGGGTATACAGTAATAAAACCTTCTTTTTCTCCAAGCTCATGAAACTTACTCATATCTGCCGCCTCAGCCGGATTGTCGGATCCACCATGAAAAAACATAAGTAATGGAACCTTCTTGTCCTGTCCTTTCGTAACCCAGGATGGAACATGGGTAAACCAAGTGTGCGGCCTTCTAACCTTCTCTTCTAATCTAGTGTCATCCAAGTATAATTCAAAATCCACTTTGCTTATATCCATTCTCGGTTGACAGTCACCATGAGTACCGGTATTAGTACGTCTAACATTTCTAAACATCCTATTCCATACTTTTTCAAGAATTTCACTATTTAATTCTTTATTAACTGTATCCTCAACAACACATTGCAAAGGATTTACCTTGTTTTTATATATCGCTCTATATTCATTTTTATCCACTAGCTCTGCTTCATTAGCTTTAATAAAGTAATCTCTTGTTTTTTCTGAGCAATTAACTAAGCTTATGGGTATAGGTGCATAGACTGCCTTTCTCAGAGCTTCATCACTTAAGTCAGCATTCACACATAAGACTCCTGCTATATTCTCAGGGTAACACGCTGCAAGAGTACACGCCAAGTCAGCTCCACTTCCAATACCAATCAGATATTTAGTATCATTCATCGGGTGCCAGGTGCTCATCATATATTCATAGGTCGGAAATCCATCAGGACGGGTCTCTAACGGTTTATCATCAGGCTTAGACATGGCATCCTGAAATATGTTAAAAGCGTGTATATCATCTGTATCTCCAGTTAAATTGCTATTCCAGTGATGGTTAACCGGATTAGGAAACGATAAAATAATCTGATCTTTCTCAGCTAATTTCCCTAATCCCATGTCAAAAAGCAACTTTAACACTGAATCTTCATCATCTTCTTCTCGTAATACAGTTATGCTGCATCGTTTAAATGCATTTCGATTGGATCCTTGCGGATAATAAATATGCATTCCGCGATTTAATTCAC
>CAZODB010000079.1:0-6033 GCA_964578425.1 uncultured Herbinix sp. | reverse complement strand
CCTTTTAACCCTTCATTCCACTGGTAACCGTTCCTTCTACAAAATACCGCTGACCAAAAATGTACAATATAAGCATCGGTAGTATGGAAACAAATGCTCCAGCAAAGGCTGCACCATATTCTATTGTATCGGTACCTACAAACATAGCTAAACCATTTGACAGGGTACGCATTCTTGTGTCGCCTGTTATCAGTAAGGGCCACATTAGATCGTTCCATGAACCATTGATTCCAAGAATTACAAGGGTAACAATGGTAGCTTTACATTGTGGAAGCATTATCTTAAAAAATAGTCCAAATTCACTAACACCATCTATACGGCCTGCTTCCTCTAGCTCTTTTGGAATACCGGAAAAAACAGCTCTCATCATGAATATTCCTACAGCAGCTGCCAATTTGGGTAGAATAAGCCCCAAATAATTGTCGTACATACCCATTTTATTAACTATAAGAAAAAGGGGTATCATAATAACCTGAAAGGGTATCATCATAGTAGCAAGTGTAAGTACAAAAAGAACATTTCTTCCTTTAAAATGTAATCTCGCAAATGCATATCCCGCCATTGCATTTATAAGGACAGAGGGTATAGCAGTGCCGATTGCATATATAGCAGAGTTTTTTAAATATGTTATTATATTTAATCTTCTAGCCAACCTTATAAAATTCTCAAAAGACACCTCTTCTATAAAAAACGTCGGTGGATAGGATATGATTTTCCCCTGTGCTTTAAAGGAGCTTAACACCATCCATAATATCGGTAGTATAACTATCATAGCAATAAATAATAAGATAATGTAAATTGGTATGTGTTTTACCGTTTTACTAATTTTCGTTCTCATCTACCCAGACCTCCTAGGACTTTTCCTGTTTTAGCATTCTAATATATAAGAAAATGGTTATCAGCAAGATAAGTGCAAATAGATATACAGATATCGCCGAAGCATAGCCCATCCTATTTACTTCAAATGCTCTTGTATAAACATAAGTAACAAGCGTTTCCGTCGAGAAATTTGGTCCTCCGCCAGTGGTGGTATATACGATATCAAAAACCTGAAGGGAACCTATTAATCTAGTCATAATCACATACCACAGTGATGGAGCAATACTGGGAAGCGTTATACTAATAAACTGTCTTATTTTTCCTGCATTGTCTATAGCTGCAGCTTCATATAATTCACGGGGTACATTTTGCATTGCACCAAGTAAAATGATAGTGGAGATACCAAAACTTTTCCATACTGCCATGAAGACTATGACATAAAACGTTAAGCCTGGGCTGTTCATAAAATTAATTCTTCCAAAACCTAAAACTCGCAATATGTAGGTGATTAACCCTACATTGGAATGAAGTATCATCCTCCACATAATTGCCACTGCTGTAGCCGAAAAAATAACCGGTAGAAAATAAACACCACGAACTACTCTATTAAAAAATGTGTTTTTAGTTATCAATGCGGCCAGAAGCAAACCAACAATAACTTGGATTGGCATCTCAACTATGGTCCATTTCAAAGTAACCCATATGCTGTTCCAAAAACGGCTGTCCTGTAAGGCCTCAATGTAATTGCCAAGGCCGATAAATTTTGCATTGTCCATGGTCATAGTAATGTCAAAGGTGCTGATTAAAAATGATGCCAACAAGGGAAGAAAACTAAATAAAAACAATAAAATCATCGCAGGAGCAATGAATAAATAAGCGACTCTGGAGGGCTTATTCCAAAAAACCTTAATTTTTTCCATAAAATTCTCCATTCTACTAATAAATAAATCTTAGTATAGGCACATAAGCATCCTATTATCTTAAAAAAGGAGACAAGCTGTTTCACCGTCTCCTTTTTTGAGTTAAATTTCTCTTAGCAAAAATTAATTACATACCTTATTCTTTAGCAATGATGCTTTCCGCACTTTGCTGAGCAGTCTTTAAAGCCTCATAAATATCCACATTACCTGTAATAACAGATTCAATCATAGGATTAATTACCTCGAATGCTAATTCAAAGGTGCTCTTAAAGTTAGGTGTTGCCATATAAGTAGAATCAATATTAGGGTCAGTAACTGTCATCGCTGCCAATATCTCACTTGCAAGATAACGTTCATCATCCATAATTGGTAAATAGAAGGTCGGATATCCGCCGTCGAGTGACCATCTCAAAACACCTGTTGTTTCTGTATCTTCATATCCTTCATACCACCACTCAACGAATCGTAAGGCAGCCTCCCTAGCTTCTTCACTTGCAAAGGTCGTTATGCTAAATCCTGACACAGAGTTGGGGTTTATTTCACCAATATCAGTTGCTGGAAGTAATGTAACACCGTAATTTATTCCTGCTTCTTTAAGTCCTGCATTTAAATATGCGCCCGAATTAGTAATACCAATTTGTCCAGCCCTCATCATTGACTCAGTATCTGATTCAATTGGATTTGATCCATTATCAACCATTCCCTTAAACCATTTCAAAAAGTTTGCATAACCTTCATTACCTTCAAAGTTTGCCTTGAAGCTACCATCTGCCTCTTCACTTACAAAGAGACCACCAAATCTCTGTACAATTTGAAGATTGTGAAATACATTGTTGTATTGTATGCCAGAACCATATATATTCTTACTTTCATCCTCTATTATTGATGCATATTCTGCCCATTCTTCATAAGTAGTTGGGGGTGCTTCTGGGTCTAGACCAGCATCTGCAAAAAGATCCTTGTTCCAATACATGTAACGTCCGGTAATCTGGAAAGGTAATACATACAACTCATCATCAAGACTGCATGCTTCCATAAATGAAGGAACAAAATCTTCCCTTTTTAGGCTTGTGCTATTAAAGGCTTCATTCATGTCGATAAGATAATCCTGAAACAAAAACTTATAATTGTTAGCCCCTAAAACCATATCGGGTCCTTGGTTTGCTGCACATGCAGCTGCGAACTTCTCTTGGAATTCAGCATTAATATCCATTTCAATTGTAATGTTGTAAGGGTTTTCTCTGTTAAACTCCTCTACAAGATCAAACAGTATATCTCCATCGTTTCCAGTCCATCCATTCCAGAAAGATACCGTAATAGGATCATATACTTCTTCTTGCCCTTGATCATTTGGTGTCCCTTGAGCATTGTCTTTGCCATTCTTATCCTCAGTGGGCGACTTGCCACAAGCAGCTAGTAATGTAGATCCCAAAACAACAAATAAACAAATTGCTATTATTTTTTTTAGTTTCATAACTTATTTCTCCTCCTTATTTTCGAAAAAGCATAATACCTACATTTTGTTGCTATTTCGTTTTAGTAACTAGATTGTAATTCATAATTACTTAAATGTCAATATATATTATAATATATCTTAAGTATATTTGTGCATTCTATATAATAATAACGTAAATAGACTTATATTTGCTTAATAATCTTTGAATTAGTGTATTTCATTTGCGTTTATAACAACATACATTCTTTAGCAAAATATTTAGCGAATTATTATATATTAGGTTGTATTTTAGATATGTTGTTTTATTGCAACTCCAGCTTTACTTTTTTATTAAGCAGATACTGATATACATTGAAAAGCACCATTACCAGTAATATAAGAGCCGCAGCACAATAAAACATAGTACGATAATCAAACATTGCAGATATTTTACCACCTATTATAGGTCCAAGGCCTTGTCCAATATCTGCTCCAATATAATATGTGCTTGTAGCAATACCAACCTTTCGGGCATCCACCTTTTTGATGCAAGCCGATTGCAAGGATATTTGACCACTCCCTTGTCCAACTGCCTTTAAAACAGCAGCAAAGAGAAATATCCAAAGCACAGAACCTTTTCCAATCATCATCATAGAAACCGCACTGGTAATTAATGATACATTAACAATAAGTGATAAGCTTTTTCTATCAACAATCTTGCCTACCATTAGACGCAATAAAAACAATACTCCTGCATTTACAGAGAAGAATAAGGCTATGCCTATAATATTCCGCTCCTCTCCCACTAGTACAAGAAAGGAATTAACTATACCATTTCCAAGAGAAAACATACCCGCTACCAAAGCATACACGATACATTCCTTAGCTATCAAATCACGAAAGGAGAACTTTTTAATTGCTTTCTTTTCTTTATTATTTTCATTTTGAACAAACAACAGAACTACTATAGCAAGCACAGTCATGGCTGCAATTATAAAAAACAAAGTTTCATAACCAAATTGATTTTTTACTGCAATACCGATATTCGGTCCAATTATCTGCGATAATACTTGACCAAGGCCATAATATCCAAGCCCCTCTGCCATTCTTTCTTTAGGAATGCGCTCACAAACAAGAGCCATATTTGCAGTTCCGCTTATACCAAATGCAACACCATGTAATACCCGTATAGCAAGCATAGTCTTAATACCAGGGGATAGAGCATATCCAATCATAGCTATGCAGATCAAGATAGTTGAAAAGACACACATGTTCTTCTTACTAAGAATATCAGTTGCATATCCGCCAAAGGGGCGTATTATTAGGGCTGCTATAGAAAAAATTCCCGCCAGAACTCCAGCAGCAGATAATCCAGCTCCAAGACTGACTGCATATGAGGAAATCAAAGAAGTAATCATACTGAAGCCAAGGGAGGTGATTAGGCTTACAAGTATTAGCAGGTTATAGTTTTTTGTAAATAATTTAGATTGTTTTTCATATTTCATAGTTCTCCGCCTTTTTTTGGTATTATTGCTTAATAGCAATTTCGTTTTAGTATTTGGTCGTAAAAGAAACTCCTTTTCAGGAGTTCTTATCCTTATGAGATTGCTCTATTATTTATTTTAATTATTTTCCGGGATACCCTCTAGGAAGTCACCACAGCTGTCACGGAAGGTATACTCTGCAAGCAGCATTCTACTCATCGGCATTTCGATTCTGTTTTCTATAACTAGAATCAAAAGATTCAATGTATTACTTGCAAAGAGCTCTATAGGTATATGAACCGAACTGATAGACGGGGACATATACTTAAACATATCACTATCACCATAAGATAATACTTCCACATCTTCTGGTATAGAAAGCCCTGCCTCCTTACACGCTTGTACAGTTCCTAATACCTGGCCAAAAGACATCACAAATATAGCCGTTGGTTTTTCCTCGCCTTGTAATAACCTCTGTGTCGCTTCATATCCGGAGACAACATCTCTTCCGACTGCATCCTGAATCCACTCCGGTTTTATTTCAATGTCGTTATTCCTACAGTTCTCTACAAATCCCAAATGACGAAGCGAAGCACCATGTAGTCTCCGTTTCACACTAATTAATCCAACTTTTTTATGATTCCTTGTTAAGAAAAGCCTGGCAACGCTCTTTCCTATTTCGTAGTCATTTACATAGACACAGTGATACTTCTGCTCATTTCTGTTTAAAATAACTACTGGTAGATCAAACTTATTCGAATTCAGAAATTCAGCATCTTTATCTGATACGCCACATGCAATTATTCCACTAAACCTTAGGGATGTCATGATATCTTTACAATCAGAAAGACGGTCAGTGTCATAAAGGCGAATAGTGAACTCCACCTTATAGCCTTTATCCTTCACTGCCTGTTGCAAGCCTCCAAAAAAACGTCCCATAATATCATCTGCAAATTCTTTGGCCCAAAAAATTGCAACCACTTTACCCGCTTGCTCATTTCCCGAGTTTCTGAGCCTACGGGCATATATATTAGGCTGATAGTTCATTTCCTTTGCAGCTTCCCGAACTCTTTGCTGAGTGTTTTTTGAAATTCTCATGGCATCTCCCCTACCATTAAGAACTATAGACACTGTACCCGGCGATAATCCAAGTCTTTCTGCAATCTCTTTAATTAGCGTAGGCCCTTTTTTATTCATACTACACTCCTCATTTGCTATTTCGTTTTAGGTAAACATAGTATATACTTTTTTTTCTAATGAGTCAAGCAGATTAGTTAAGGGTAATCTATATTATACTATCTTCCCATATAGAAGGTATTTCTAAATTTAAAAGATTTGCTATAGTAGGCGCGACATTAGCAAGTCCAAAACACCC
>CAZODB010000078.1:8874-10372 GCA_964578425.1 uncultured Herbinix sp. | reverse complement strand
AACTCACTGTTTAAGAAGAAAGGAATAATGAACTCATGAAATATAAACTTTTAGTAGTTGATGATGAAAAAAACATAGTCACTTTATTAAAGGAATTTTTTGAGTTAGAGGGTTTTTTGGTATATACGGCTTCCAATGGAAAGGAAGCTATAGATAAGGTTAATCTTAATCCTGATCTAATTTTACTAGATATAAATATGCCAGAAATGAATGGTATAGAATTATGCAGAAGAATTCGGAATTTTGTTAGCTGTCCTATTTTATTCTTAACAGCAAGGGTAGAGGAAGCAGACCGAATTAAGGGGTTAATGGTTGGAGGAGATGACTATATCTTGAAGCCATTTAGCATTGAAGAATTACATGCTCGAGTTCTTGCCCATCTGCGACGGGAGGAAAGAAAGACGGGAAGCCATAAGATAAGATTGACTCAGGAGATATTGATTAATTATAGTGAACGGACCATTTTCAATAGGGAAGACAAAATTGATTTTACAAAGACGGAGTTTGATATTATAGAATTGTTAACCATGAATAAAGGACATGTTTTAACGAAAGAGAAAATATATGAAAATATATGGGGATTTGACAAAGATGGAGATAGCAATACTATTACTGAACATATTAGGCGGATACGTTGTAAATTATCGGATTTTAACAAGCAATCATTGATTGAGACTGTATGGGGAGTAGGGTACAAATGGATTGGATAGATGAACAAGTAGATAAAATTAAAAGTAAAATGAAGATGAGCTCTCTCAAAAGGGTTTTATCTATCTATATAGTAGCAGCAATCCTCATTGTGTTTGCATTGTATATTCTAACATCCATGTATTGCGAAAGCTGGAGGGTGGTTATATATGGAGAAGGAATATCTGATATTATGGAAGCAAAAACCCTAATGGACTTGGCTGGGCTAGAATTACATAATATAAGGGGATTAGTAATTATTAATGCAATTCAGAACTATTCCATAATACTATACTCAGTAATCGGCATAATCCTAGCCACCAATTTATTTTATAGAAATAGAATGAGAGATCCTATAAGATTGTTGAAAGAGGAAGCAGCTTATATAAGTAGAAATGACTTAAGTGTATCATGTAGATACGAAAGTGGAGATGAGTTTGGAGAGGTCTGCGAAGCCTTTGAAAGCATGCGATTGCATCTTATAAGTAATAATGAAAACAAATGGAGCTTAATGGAGGGGCAAAGGCTCCTTAATGCTACGTTTGCACATGATATTAGAACACCATTAACTGTATTGCAGGGTTATACTGATATGCTCATGCGGTATTATCCCGAAGGAAAAATTAGTGAAGAAAAATTACTTGATACAATCACACTAATGCAGGGGCAAATCACACGGTTAAGAGAGTTTTCAGATTCAATGAAAGGACTTCAAGATATGGAAGCCTTACAGATTAGGCCATCAGAAAAGCTGTTTTCACATTTGGTTGAACAGCTTCAAAAGAACATTGAAGGTCTAATGCAAGATCAG
>CAZODB010000078.1:0-8774 GCA_964578425.1 uncultured Herbinix sp. | reverse complement strand
TTGGGCAGAAATGGTGCAGGTAAGACAACCCTAATGAAAGCGATTACAAGCCTCTTAGCACCAAGCTCAGGTGAAATCACTGTATGTGGTGTTAATGTAAAGGAAGCTGTTAAAGTAAGGGAAATGATTGGATATTTGCCTCAAGATTTTTCCATGTATGGGAACATGACAGCATATGAGTCACTGGACTATATTGGTGTATTATCCGGTCTACATAAGCAGGAAAGAAAAGACAGGATTCCTGTATTATTAGAAAAGGTGAACTTGAAAAGTAATACAAAAACAAAGGTAAAAGCAATGTCTGGAGGAATGCGCAGACGGTTAGGCATCGCACAAGCCATACTGCACAATCCTAGAGTAATCATAGTAGATGAGCCTACAGCAGGTTTAGACCCGGAGGAACGGATACGATTTCGTAATCTATTAACAGAAATCGCCGAGGAACGAATTGTTATATTATCAACCCATATTGTTGGTGATATTGAGGCTACATGCGAACATATCGCAGTAATGGATCAAGGAAGGATCATATTTAATGGTACAGTTTATCAACTATTAGAAGATGCCAATGGTCATATATATGAGATAAAAGTATCGAAAATTGAAGTAGAAGAATTAAAAAGACAATATGAGGTAACCAATATTCTCATGCAATCGACCGAAGCAATGGTTAGGTTTATTGCTAATAATAAAGAGGATGTATTCGCTACCGCGGAGCAGGTCCAACCGAATGTTGAAGATGCTTACATGTATTTAATGTATAAGAACGGAGGTATTAAATGAAGGGGATGACTCTGTTTTTAAAGGAATGTAAGGAAATTGCAAGGAGTATAACTTACTATATTTTTTTGGCTTGTCTATCTGTGTTTTTTGTTAGTCAGATGGGCTCTTTGGGCGCAGTGAGTAAGCCCTTGCCTGGAGCGGAATCCTATGGATGGAAGTATAGTGAGGAGGAAGCTGTTATTATGAAGACTTCCCTGGAAATGCTTTTATTTAATCTTAGTAGAAATTCATTTGAAACATATCCGATTGGATTCTATAAACAGGTTACTCTTAGTGAAGATGAACAAGAAGAAGTATTTGAAATACTAGCAGATGTAGTAGAGGGGAGTAAGGACCAGCTAGTAGAAGAGGTTAAGAATTATGGAGATTCCATGAATTACGCTGTTGTGGAATCCGTCAATATAAGGCAAGACCTTTCTTATGAAGAATTCTGTGATGCCTTTAACCGTATAGACAAGATATTAGGTGGTGGTAGTGATTATAATGATAAGAGTTTGCATAGGCACGCTAAAGTTGATAAAACCTACGAAGATGCCCTGGAGGACTATAGGTATATTATAGAGAAGGATTATGTGTCAGGTGCATATGCTAGATTATTTGCTGATTACATGGGAATTGTATTGGCTATATTACCCGTATTTTTAGCTGTAACACGGGGATTAAAGGATCGGCGTGCAAAGGTAGAGCAGGTAATTTATTCGAAAGGCTGTTCATCAGCAGTGATTATAATCTGCAGATACGCAGCGATTATAGTAATGACATTATTACCTGTAATTATTTTGAGTATCAATCCTTTATTACAGAGCATATATGTGGCAGCCAACAATGGGATTACAGCGGATTACTTTGCATTCCTAAAGGTGATAATGGTATGGCTTTTACCAACAATTCTGTTTGTAGTATCGATGGGGTTCCTGCTTACAGAAATTACAAATGGTCCACTGGCAATTCTTATGCAAGGTCTCTTATGGATAGTAAATGTATTCGCTGCAAGTTCTACCTTAGTTGGATATGTTGGTTGGAATCTAGTTCCAAGATTTAATACAGTTGGCTCCTATATAATTTATGAGACTATATTTGATGATCTTGTTAGAAACCGAACCATCTATACGATAGTAGCACTTATTATGCTGATCGGTTCTATCATCATATATGATATGAAGAGAAAGGGGCGAATACATATTGATAGGGCGTTACCTAAGTATAACAAGGGTTAATCTTAAGCATCATTTACTCCCCCACATCATAGCTGCGGCTGGATTGTGCCTTCTTGCCCCTTTTATTATGGGTGTTAGAAATTTGGATTTATATTTTACGGCTAAGATATTAGATACTTATGTATCCTTGCTGGGGATTGTATTGTTGGTTCCTGTTTTTCTACCGGATCAGGATAAGGATATACGAGAGCTTATCAGGTCTAAGAAGGAATCTATGGAGGTCTTACATTTCATAAGAATAGGGCAAGCCATATTAATCTTATTTATATTTGTAGCTTCATTTCTTTTGTTTTTACAAAAAGGTAATTGTACATTTCCCTTTGGTAAGTATTTCTATGGTACAATTTCTAATTGTATTTTTCTTGGTGGAATAGGGGTATTAATATACTCCTTCTTAGATAATATAGCAATTGCCTATATGGTACCGATTATGTATTACCTCTTATGCTATGGTGGAAGTAGAAAGTTTCTAGGAAAATTCTATCTTTTTTCTATGATTAATGGTAGGCTTGAAGATAAGATATATCTTTTAATAGTAGGTTTGGCTATGATTATAGTTGGTATATTGATAAGAAAAAGAAGACCCTAATATTTAATGGCTCTCCTAGAAAAGTTGGTGATACTATCGAAGCTAAATATTCAACAAGTCAGGTTGCAAAGATAATAGGCGTTCATCCAAACACAGTTCGAATGTATGAGGAGTGGGGGCTTATTCCCAAAGCACCCCGTAAAGCAAACGGGTATAGAGTATTTGGCGAGGTCCATATAGACCAATTTAGACTTGCCCGAATCGCTTTTGAAATTGAGGTGATTCAAAGTGGCTTAAGAAAAACTATTACTCAGGTTGTAAAGCTGGCAGCTAAAGGGCAGTATGAAAAGGCCCTTGCTTTAACGAGTACATATATAAGTACTGTAGAATCTGAAATAGAGAAAGCAGCTGAAGTAGCTGAAATCTCTAATAACTTAATAAAAAATCATAAGGCTAAAGAACAGTTTTTCAAACGAAAGGAAGTTTCGGATTATCTAGATATTACAATGGATACTCTCAGGAACTGGGAAATGAATGGGCTAATAAATATAAAGCGCAAAGAAAATGGATATCGTATTTATGACTATGATGATCTTATAGATTTGAAGATTATTCGTTTGCTAAGGTGTGCAAATTATTCGCTTTCATCAATACTACGGATGATGAATGCTAAATCCCAAAATGAGAGTATAGATACAAAGCAAGTACTTAATACTCCAAATGTTGATGAAGATATTGTTTCTGTTTGTGATAAGCTAATTATTTCACTAAACTCTGCAAAGGAAAATGCAGAAAAAATTATTGATATGCTTAAGGATATGGAAAGAAAATATTCAAACCCTCCACTATAACACCAGACTTTTATTTAATGGTATTATATTTCCATTAAGTAGAAGGAGGTGTAGATTATGGAGGGTTTAATCAAAGTAGAAAATCTGTCAAAATCTTATGGAAACCTGAAAGCTCTAGATGGCCTAAGTTTTGCTGTAAAAAGTGGAACAGTATTTGGCCTACTTGGTGCAAATGGTGCGGGAAAGAGTACAGCCATAGAATGTATATTAGGCTCAAAAAAGGCAGACAGCGGAGAAGCCACTATATTGGGTATGAATCCAGCTACTAACCGTAAGGAGCTTTTTGAAAGGGTGGGCGTACAGTTCCAGGAAGTGAATTATCAAGAAAATATCAAAGTTGGTGAGCTTTGCCAGGTAACTGCTTGTCTTTATAAAAAGCCGGCAGATTACCAAAAATTACTGTCAGAGTTTGGTATTGGAGATAAGATAAGTGATCTTGTAAAAGAGTTATCTGGAGGACAAAAGCAGCGGCTATTTATTGTACTTGCCTTAATACCAAATCCACAAGTAGTATTTTTGGATGAGCTTACCACAGGTCTTGACGCAAGAGCAAGACGCGATGTTTGGCAAATGCTCTCAAGACTTAAAGATGAAGGCCTTACTTTTTTGCTTACTTCGCATTTTATGGACGAGGTAGAAACCTTGTGTGATAATATTTGTATTTTAAAAAGAGGTAAAGCTATATTTCAGGGAACAGTATCTGATGCAATTAATCAGAGTCCTCATGAAAAGTTTGAGGATGCTTATCTTTGGTTTACAGATGAGGAGGTAGTGGAATATGAAAACATATAAAACATTACTAAAAACAGAGATGAAACTGTCCATACGTGGGATGGATATGTTAATCTTTGCAGTTATAATGCCTATTATCGTGCTTGTTGTGCTTGGTGTAATCTATGGAGACAAGCCTGCATATGAGGGCGCAAGCTATACATTTATCCAACAATCCTTTGGTGCTTTGGCAAGTATTTCGATTATAGCAGGTGGAGTAATGGGATTGCCTCTAGTAGTGTCAGATTATAGAAGTAAACATATTCTAAAAAGATTTAAAGTTACCCCTGTATCGCCTGTTACAATTTTACTAGCACAAGTTAGTATGTATGTAATATATTCATTGATTTCGTTAATGAGTCTATTTGCTGTAGCAGTCATATTCTTTGGATTCAGAATGGAAGGTAGCATATTACAATTTCTTCTAGGTTGGATACTAGTTATGGTTTCTATGTTTAGCATCGGCATGATGGTGGGTGGTATAGCTAAAAACTCTAAAATTGCAGGTGTTATAGCAAGCTTATTGTATTTTCCGATGTTGGTATTTTCAGGGGCGACACTTCCTTACGAGGTTATGCCAGCAACAATGCAGAAAATTGTAGATGTCTTACCTATGACACAGGGAATAAAAATACTTAAATCAACAACCTTGGGTTTACCATTGGATAATATCTTATTGCCGATTATTATAATAGCTGTAATCGCCATAGTCTGTTCATTTGTAGCTATTAGATTTTTCAGGTGGGAATGATTCCAGTAAATAAATATATAGACTTGTTCTACATCATCATTATAAACAATATCCAAAAATAAAAAAGGGAGTGAATTATAAATTACTTCACATATAATAGAGTAAAGCATAATGCAGGAGCGACCTAATGGATAGTGGTATTCTTGATAACCAATTAAATCTGGCTCTAGACCTACCAGAAGAAGTAAGGGAAAGTACGATGGATCTTGGTGTGGGATTTGATCCCCAGACGAATACCTGGGAGTTAATCGTCAAGTATAGCGGAAGCCTTGATCGATTAGTAGAGGAGCTGGGTATAGGTGTAGTGGAGCTGTCTTATGGTTATGCTATTATAACCATACCCGAGAACCTGATAGATGAACTTATAAATTATGAAGAAATAGAATTTATAGAAAAACCAAAGAGGCTATATTATGAGGTTAATACAGGTAGAATGGCTTCCTGTATTAATCCAGTTCAGATGCCACCTTATAACCTGTTTGGAGAGGGGGTATTAATAGCAATTATTGATTCTGGCATTGATTACTCCCATCCAGACTTTCGAAATGAGGATGGAACCACGAGGATTGAAGCTCTTTGGGACCAAACAATTCCGGGAAATCCCCCAGAGGGGTTTCGGATAGGGACCTTATATACTAGGGAGCAGATCAATGAGGCGCTAGAAACACCTATGCCCCAGAGATTGGACATTGTTCCGAGTACAGATATTAGTGGGCATGGTACCCATGTGGCCGGTATAGCAGCTGGCAATGGAAGAGCCAGTAATGGACTGTATAGGGGAGTGGCTTCCATGAGTGAGCTGCTGATTATAAAGCTAGGTGAATCCATAAGTGGCTCATTTCCAAGGACTACACAGCTTATGGAAGCACTAGAGTATGTAGTGCGATATTCCGTTTCTATGGGTAAGCCTCTTGCTGTGAATATTAGCTTTGGTAATAACTATGGTTCTCATACTGGAAGAACACTTTTAGAGAGCTTTATTGATGATATATCAAATACTGGAAGAAACAGTATTGCTATTGGTACAGGGAATGAAGGAGCGGAGGGAAACCATGCAGGGGGAATCCTTCAGATGGGAACAATCGATATTGTGGATTTTACAATCAGTGAGTTTGAATTTTCACTAAACCTTCAGATATGGAAGAATTACTTTGACCATTTTGATATAACAATCATAGCCCCTAATGGAGTAAGGGTCGGTCCAATACCTTCTATATTAGGAACTCAGCAGTTTCGGGTTGCTCAGACAGAGATATTTATATATTATGGAGAGCCCACGCCATATAATGCACAGCAGGAGATCTTCATTGAGTTTATTCCCACCGGTGACTATATAAATCCAGGAGTTTGGCGACTAGAGCTTGTTCCAAGACAAATACTGGTTGGTGATTATGATATGTGGCTACCCTCAGGAGGAGCAAAAAATCCAGCTACTAGATTTTTGTTATCTTCTGAATTTACTACTCTTACAATTCCCTCAACTGCTTACAGAGCTATATCCGTAGGAGCATATAATTCATTTACAGGTAGTTATGCACCTTTTTCGGGAAGGGGGTTTACCAGAGACATAAGGATTAAGCCGGAGATTGTGGCTCCTGGTGTTAATATCAACTCCTGTTCACCAGGTGGTGGATATTCTATACGTTCAGGAACTTCAATGGCTACGCCCTTTGTGACCGGGGCTGCCGCACTCCTTATGGGATGGGGAATAGTGCAAGGAAATGATCCCTATTTATATGGAGAAAAATTAAAAGCATACCTTATTGATGGTGTAAGGCCCCTAAGGATTGAAGCTATATATCCCAATCCAGTTCTTGGTTATGGAGCCCTTTGCTTGGAGAATACATTTCGGAATATATTCATATAAAAAAAGCCAGGTACTAAATAAAATGGTACCTGGCACTATGTTTTATTCTTGGCTATCCTCTTTATTACTGTAATGTGAGAATTTCCCCATAAGCTAAAAGTGTGCCAGGTATCGTCCACACCAGACTGTGGTACCTGGCACACTTTCTTAGTCTTCTTTACTGATATGATGTGAGAATTTACCCATAAGTATAACAATTAGGGTCAGTAGTAAAATAACTGCAAATATACTACCCATTCCCTTGCCCATTATTTCTAAAGCGTATATAATATTTTGACTCATAATAACCTCCATTTCTGCGCATGTTTCTGTGCATCAGTACTACTAACTCCATTTCCTTACGGCATGTTAGAAAGTATGTCACTAACAATTTTTATAATTGCACCGCCTGCCACTACAGAAGCTATCTGTCCGGATACGTTAGCACTTATGGCATGCATTAAAAGGTGATTGGATGGGTCTTCCTTTAAGCCCATTTTCTGAACAACCCTAGCTGACATGGGGAAGGCTGAGATACCTGCGGCTCCAACCATGGGGTTGATTTTTTTGCCCTTTTTGATGAACAGGTTAAGAAACTTAGCGAAAAGAACACCACCGATAGTATCAAATACAAAGGCAATTAATCCTAAGCCCATAATCATCAAGGTTCTCCAGTTAACAAATTGATCGGCCTGCATACTGAAGGATATAGTTATGCCCAATAATAAAGTGATTAGATTAGCCAGAGTGGTCTGTGCAGTCTCAGAAAGAGCATTTAGAACACCGCATTCACGAATTAAGTTACCAAACATCAAAAACCCTACTAAGGCCACAGAGGTAGGAGCTACAAGTCCTGCCACAAAGGTAACTATAATAGGAAACAGGATTCTAGTAGTTTTGGTAACGGATTGTGGATTATATTCCATACGAATTAAACGTTCTTTTTTTGTTGTTACTAATTTAATGGCAAAAGGCTGTACGAGGGGTACTAATGCCATATAAGAATAAGCTGCTACTGCTATGGCTCCCATATACTCTGATTTAAGAATCTTTGCTACTAGGATAGAGGTGGGACCATCTGCCGCACCTATTATTCCGATAGAGGCTGCATCATTGAGATTAAATCCTAATACAACAGCCAACACTATAGTTACGAAGATGCCAAACTGTGCTGCTGCACCAAATAAGAACATCTTTGGGTTAGATAATAGCGGTCCGAAATCTATCATCGCGCCTATACCTATAAATAGAAGAATCGGCAATGCCTCCGAAGCATCAATACCTACATCATATAACCATTCAATAACTCCTGTTGCCTTTTCGCTTAATCCTGGGAGCTCCTGAGTGAGTACACCTGAAAAAGGAATGTTAACCAAGATCGCTCCAAAGCCCATCGGTAGTAGTAGAGAAGGTTCAAAACCCTTTGCAATAGCCAAGTAAATAAGCAGAGCGCCGACAGCGTACATTATCAGCTGCTGCCAGGATATGGCCAATAACCCTTCATATAAAAATTCCATAACGTAAGTCCTCCTTAGTCGATCTAAACATATAAAATCCTTTTAATTGTAGCTTAAAAAGAATGCTTGTGTCAATCATGATTAATAAGTTTTTTGAGGTCAAGAGACAAAATTTTTTTTAGACTAACACGTTTTTATAATTAATAGCATAATGTAGTTATTGCGGACTTATTAAAGTATGCGAATTTAATTAATTAATAAGCTAAAAACCCCTTTAAAGTTATACAAGAATAACAAATAGAGAAACCAATATCTATACAT
Source organism: uncultured Herbinix sp. (assembly GCA_964578425.1). Classification (GTDB taxonomy): domain Bacteria; phylum Bacillota; class Clostridia; order Lachnospirales; family Lachnospiraceae; genus Mobilitalea. Next base: position 248 of record CAZODB010000078.1, on the reverse strand, counting down.
AGTGCCAATTGTCTTTGTGAATATTTACTAAAATTTGTAGCTGCTTAGTTTTCGCTTGCACATAAGCTTCAAAAATGATAGCATGAAAAATGTGGCATTATAATTATAATATAGGGAGATGATCAAATTGGGATATGATTTAACACCTTTTCATGTAGCATCTATTGTTATTTCAGTCTTAGCATTTGTGGTAGCTGTGTGGCTTTATCGTTGGGTTGCATCACGGCCATCATCCAACAAAAAGGTAG
>CAZODB010000077.1:0-10481 GCA_964578425.1 uncultured Herbinix sp. | reverse complement strand
ATTATTCTTTAATAAATGATTACTCCCAAGCTAATAACCTTTATAGTTTGATGGTTATGTAGTTAACAAGTACTATGCTGACTTTTCTCGTTGATTTGTTTTAAATCATTTAATTTTGTATTTTCTTAATGCCCTAAGGGTCATAATTCGAAGTTTTTAAGTCAAAAATTAAAGATATTGTATAGGGGAAATTGCCAATTTTGTAAAAATCACTTTTTAAAACCCTTTTTCAGTTAACTAGTGTTGTCATTTGTTTATATCTAGTCATATTCATACATCAGTTAATCTTAATCTTCGCATATGAGAAAAATGATTTTATTAATAATGAAAAACCCTTAAGAACAATAAAGCCTATGATAAACTTATGTCTCTAATTTATAACAAGGAAGAGAAAGCCATTAGAAAAAATGGTTACAAAATGCTTAACCTTAATTAAACAACCTTAAAATCTCAAATATGTTAAAAAGCAATATTTTAATGCGATTCTCACTATTTCTCATCACCTCGTTTTTGCTTTCCTCTAACATTTGTTATTCAGCAGTACTGAGTGAGGCACTGCCTTCCACAAATGATATTACGAGAAATTATAAAAACGAAAAGAAGAGTATTTATACTACTTCAATGCAGACGCAAAATCTTGTAACAGTTAAAGGAACTGTCACCGATTCATCCAAAGAGCCACTGGCAGGTGTTAATATAACTGTCGTAGGAAGTCCTCGAGGAGTGCTCTCTGATATTGATGGTAGCTTTTCAATTCAAGTCTTGCCCACAGATAAGCTCAAATTTAGTTATTTAGGCATGCAAGAGCAAGTGATAACAGTAGGTAGTCAGCGAGAATTAACTATCACAATGATAGAAAAAGTTGACGAATTATCAGAAGTTACTATTGTAGCTTTTGGGAAGCAAAAAAAAGAGAGTGTTATATCTTCAATAGCGACAGTATCAACCAAAGATTTAAAAGTACCAAGTAGTAACTTAACAACTGCTTTTGCAGGTAGAGTAGCCGGATTAATATCTTATCAAACAAGCGGTGAACCAGGGCAAGATAATGCTAGTTTCTTCATTCGTGGTATTACTACCTTTGGAGCAGATGCAAAAAAAGATCCGCTTATTTTGATTGATGGAGTTGAGCTCACAACTGATGATTTAGCACGATTAAATACTGATGATATTGCTAGTTTTTCTATAATGAAAGATGCTACAGCTACAGCTTTATATGGTGCACGTGGTGCAAATGGTGTAATTCTTGTGACGACTAAAGAGGGGCAAGAGGGTAAGGTGAAAGTGAATGTACGTATTGAAAACTCATTCTCTACTCCAACGAAGATGGTAGATTTAGCGGATCCAATTACCTATATGAATATGCATAATGAAGCTATTCTTACACGTGATCCAAATGGAGTAAGAATGTATTCAGCTGAAAAGATTAATATGACTGAGCGAGGTGAATTCCCGGATATATTTCCTGCTACTGACTGGTATAAATCTATGTTTAATGATGTGATATCGAACCAGCGCGCAAATTTAAGTATTAGTGGAGGTGGAAAGGTAGCTCGATATTATGTGGCCGCCAATATAGCACAAGACAATGGAAATTTGAAGGTGGATAAACGTAATGACTTTAATTCAAATATTAGTTTAACTAAATATGCTGTTCGGTCGAATGTTAATGTAAATCTAACTAGTACGACAGAACTTATTCTACGATTGAGTTCTACTTTTGATGAATATAGAGGTCCTATAGATGGTGGATCAGCAATGTATCGCAAAGTAGTTCAGGCTAATCCCGTGCAGTTTAAACCTTTTTATGAACCGGATGAGCAATTTGATTATGTGCGTCATATTTTGTTTGGGAACTATGGTACAGCTAATTATATAAACCCATATGCTCAAGCCTTGAGAGGATATAGAGATTATAGTAAAAATATGACCATGACTCAATTCGAGGTCAAACAGGATCTAGAATTTTTAACAAAGGGCTTATCTTTTAGGGCAATGGTGAATATGAATAGATTTTCGGAATTCACGGTTAATCGACAATATACCCCATTTTATTATAATATAGATGAGTATGATTTGAATGCCAATTCCTATACATTAAAAGCTCTTAATCCAGAAATAGGTAATGTGTATTTAAATTACAATCCTGGGTCAAGAATAATTAATACAGTTTTTTATTTAGAGGCTGCCATGGATTATAATAGGAAAATTAAAGAAAAGCACAACTTGAATGCATTATTGGTGTATATCATGAGACAAGAGAAAAAAGGGATTGCTGATAATTTGCAGTTATCATTGCCTAACCGCAACCTCGGACTCTCGGGACGTTTTGCATATAACTTTGACAATCGTTACTTTGCAGAATTCAACTTTGGTTATAATGGCTCCGAGCGCTTTTCAAAAGACCATAGATGGGGCTTCTTCCCTTCCATTGGTGCGGCATGGATGCTTTCAAATGAATATTTTTATGAGCCAATAAAGAAAATTATTCCTGAATTTAAGCTGAAGGCTACTTATGGTATGGTAGGAAATGATGCTATAGGTAGTAATAATGATAGGTTCTACTATTTGTCACAAATAGACATGGCTGCATCTAGAAATGTAAACTGGGGAGCAATGATGAACTATAGCCCTAGAGGAATAAATGTATCACGTTATGCCAATGATCAAATAGGTTGGGAAACTTCATACAAAACTAATATAGGAGCAGAGATTTCTGTAATTGGAGGCTTTTCTGCAAATATTGATGTTTTCCATGAAAAAAGAGAAAATATTTTGTTAAATAGGGTTATCCCTAATACCATGGGTATTATTCCAAGTATTAAAGCAAATCTGGGAGTTGCAAGTGGAAAAGGGATAGATGTAGAATTAAATTACGAGAAAATATTTTCACCGGACTTCTATCTAACAGGTCGAGGAACATTTACTTATGCGACGAGTAAAGTGCTAGAGTGGGAAGAACCAGATTATGCTGATACTCCTTGGCTTTCAAGAGTTGGACATAATATCAATCAAAGATGGGGGTATATTGCAGAGCGTTTATTCGTAGATGAAAGAGAGGTAGCAAATTCTCCAACGCAATTTGGCAATGTAACTGGAGGCGATATTAAATATCGCGATATTAATAATGATGGGACCATATCAAAGGCTGATCAAGTTCCTATTGGTTACCCAACTGTACCTGAAATTAATTATGGTTTTGGTTTAACACTAGGTTATAAAGGTCTAGATGTATCCTTTTTCTTCCAAGGTTCAGGTCGTCAGTCATTTTGGTTAACAACAAGTGGAAATGGGAATATTCAACCTTTTATGGACGGAGATAGTAATGATGGATTGATTGGACAAAATGCTGTACTTCAGGAAATAGCTGATAATTACTGGACAGAGTCTAATAGGAATCCTTATGCTTTTTGGCCTAGGCTTTCAACTTATAACATAACAAATAACACCCAAACGAGTACTTGGTTTATGCAAGATGCAACATTTATTAGGCTAAAATCAGCAGAGATAGGTTACTCTATCCCTCAAGATATAGCAAAGAAACTATTTATGACCAATCTGAGGGTTTATGTTAGTGGGACAAATTTATTATCATGGAGTCCGTTCAAAATGTGGGATTCTGAAATGGCAGGAAATGGCTTAGGATATCCGCTGCAGCGGATTATAAATGTAGGATTAAATATTGGATTCTAAATGCGATTTGATAAGCATATATTTGAAAAAATAAAAAAAATGAAAATGAAATTAAGATGTTTTATATACTTGTGGTGTTGTACAGCATTTCTTTCGTGTGATTATTTAGATGTTGTACCAGACCAAATTCCTGTGTTAGATGATGCTTTTGCAGATAGATATACAGCAGAACAATATTTAGCCACATGCTATTGGGGAATGCCAAAAGCTGCCGGATGGGACCAAAATCCCGCTTTTTTAGGTTCAATGGAGATGATACAAAATATTAATTTCCGCACAAGTGGAGGAATGCGACACGCATTAGGTGAAGATAACCCTTCATCTCCGGTAATTAATTATTGGGGATCTACAGCGACAGCAATACGTTCTCTTCATGCCGGAATACGTGAATGCAATACATTCCTAGATAACATAGACAAAGTAAAGGACATGAAAAGCGAAGAGAAAAATCGCATGACTGCTGAGGCTAAGCTACTTAAAGCATGGATGCATTTTTACCTGATAACTTACTATGGTCCAATTAGTCCATTGCGTGAGAGCCTTCCTGTTAATACTTCAACACAGGGTGTCCGCGTTTATAGAGAGAAGATAGATGATTGTTTTGCGTATGTTCTTCAGTTGATTGACGAGGTTATAGATAGTAATGCATTGCCAGATCGAATAACCAACCGTACTACAGAGTTAGGAAGGTTTACTCAAGCTGTTCCTTATGCATTAAAAGCTAAAGCACTGGCTTATTGGGCAAGTGATTTATTCAATGGAAACACGAATTATGCTTCTTTCAAAGATCATTTAGGAGAGCCTTTCTTTAATCAAGTTTATGATCTAACACGCTGGGATAAAGCAGCTGAAGCATGCAAGAAAGCTGTAGAGGTTTGTTTAAACACTGGTATTCGCCTCTATCAAACTACCGACTATTTACAAACAAAACCTATGTCTGACACTACATTAATGATAAATACATTAAGAAGCACAGTCAGTGAACAGCTAAATTTGAATGTTGAATTGATTTATGGAAATACATCTTATCCATGTGGAGCAAATGTTCAACGTCATTGTATCCCTAGATTTGATCAAAGTGGTACTTCTGCTAATGCTACAAGTAGATTAAGTGTACCTCTTCATATTGTTGATATATTTTATTCTAATAATGGAGTTCCAATAAATGAAGATAAAGAGTGGATGGAGGATGATAAATATAACACTCGATTTGAGACACTTCGTGTAGGGGATGAATCACATAAATATCTAATACAATATGGTGAGACAACTTCTGCAATAAACTTTGATAGAGAATTGCGTTTTTATGCAGCCTTAGGTTTTGATCGTGGAAAATGGTATGGAAATCATTATAATAACGAGCCAAATGATGATTCTGATGCGTTCTATGTAAAAGCTCGATATACTGAAACAGCGAATCGTGTCTCAAATGATGAATATTCAGCTACGGGGTATTGGGCGAAAAAATTAGTAACACTAAATACGCGCTGGCGTGATGCGAATGAACTTACTTATGTGAATTACGCATATCCTGATATTCGCTTAGCCGATTTACTTCTATTGACTGCCGAAGCTATTAATGAAGCAGGAGGAGGTGATGACAGTAGCCCAACAAATAATGACGTTTATATGTATATTGACATGGTTCGTGAGCGTGCCGGATTAAAAGGGGTTGTTGAAAGTTGGAATGAGTTTGCTATTTCAGGGAAACGTGACAAACCAACGACTAAAGGAGGAATGAGAGATATAATAAGGCATGAGAGAAAGATAGAGTTGGCTTTGGAAGGACAAGAGTATTGGGATCTTAAACGATGGAAGGTGGCTCACAGAGAGTTAAATAGAAATATTCAAGGCTGGAATGTTACGATAGAAGATGTTACTCCAAGTGCTTACTACACACCAACGACTGTTTATACTCAAAGATTTACTATGCGCGATTATTTTGCGCCTATACCAGAAGATGACTTAATTGCAAATCCTCAGCTTGTACAAAATCCAGGATGGTGATTTTATTGCTAAAAACTAATTTATATGAAAAAAATAATTTTATACATGATGAGTTTGGGCTTTCTATGTTTTTCTTGTAATGAAAAAGAGTTAGAACCCATTAATTCTTCTACAGGAATTCCTGCTCAGGTCTCTGATATAGAAGTAGAATCTATTGCAGGTGGTGCTATAATAAGTTTTGTCGTTCCGAAGGATAACAATATGCTTTCTGTTAAAGCTGTATATACAATAAGTAATGGAAGTAAGCGGGAATCTATTACTTCATTTTATGGCAATAGTCTGAAAGTTGAAGGATACAATGACACTTTAGAACATGAAGTGCTTTTATATACAATAAGCCGCTCACAAGAATTATCAGAACCTGTGTCAGTGAAAATAACACCACTGGAATCGCCATTAAATAAAGCCGTAAAAACCACTGCTATCTCTAGTGATTTTGGTGGGGCTTGTTTTACATGGAGAAATGAAGACGAAGTACTATTAACTGTGGAAATGTTAGCAGCTTCTGATTATGGTGAGATGGCTACTGCTAGAATTGTTACATCGCAGCTAGATTCCGCCTATTTTAGTATTAGAGGATATGATCAAACACCTAGGAAATTTGGTGTTGTTTTTAGAGACAATTGGGATAATGTATCAGATACAATCTACCCTGAAGGTCAATTGGTAACACCATGGTTGGAGACAAAGCTTGATAAGAAGCTCTGGTCTATATTTAAAATAAATGGGAACTACTTATCTGGAGATGCAACATTTGTTAACTGGGAAGGTAGAGATGAGTATATGTTTGATGACGATGTTAATACAATAGGACATAGCTATACAGGGTCTCTTCCTGTTGCTATAACTATTGATTTAGGTAAGGAGTCTAGATTAAGTCGTGTAATTTTCTTCCAAAGGTTACAAACCAATCTATACTATACATGGGGTAACCCAAGACGAATTACTGTTTATGGAAGAAAAGAAGCACCTATAACAGGTCAATGGGATGAATGGGAAGAGTTGATTAATTTTGAAATGATTAAGCCGTCAGGAACAAATTCGGATTTTACTATTAATACAGATGAAGATGTTGTAGCTGCAAAAAATGGACATGAAGCTTCTTTCCCAATAACGTCTGATACCTATAGATATCTTCGGTTTAGATTTTTAACATCATGGGAGAATAGACCGTATGTGCATCCTGCCGAAATAACTGTATATGGAGAATATGCTGATTAATCAATTAAAATTATAGTAAATGAAACGAATATATATATATCTGTTAGTTGTAGTTGTTGCATTTTCTATCACTGCTTGTGATGATATGATGGATGTACACAAAAAGTACATAGAAAATGGTGAGATTGTGTATGCTCCAAATATTGATTCACTAGTCTTTTATGCAGGACAAAATAAAGTGTATTTTAAATTTTGGACATTCAACGCCATTAATGTTAAAAGTGTTGATTTATATTGGGACGAGGATTCGTTAATCACCTTAGTTAACCCTTCTTCAGAGTTAGATAGTATAATGATTTCGGTACCATGTGAAGAAGAGAAGTCTTATACGTTTAAAGTGAGAACCACTGATGTCTTTGGTAATCATTCATTGTGGAATACCGGATTTGCTAATTCATATGGTGCTTTCTTTAAAGAGTCTTTATCTAATCGAATGCTAAAAGGATTTATTATTAAGGATAATGATGCTATAATTACATGGTTTCCTCCAGCAAATAACTTAGTGCGCAGTGAGGTCCGTTATATGGATGGTAGCCAGAAAGAACAGATTGTAAACATCCCTGCTGATGAGGCTGAAAGTATTTGTCCAGGACTAGTTAATAATAAGTTTGAAGTTAGATCATTTTTCTTACCAGAACCAGATGCTGTAGATACCTTTGCTATAGACTGGCAAGCTTTAAATCCTTTATATCGTATTGCACGTGATAAATGGGAGATAATTTATTGTAATTCTTGGCATGGTATGCCAAAAGTTGAAGGCAATAAGGAAGCACCACAGTTGATGATAGATGGTGATTTTAACACCTTCTGGCATACTCGGTATTTAACATACGCAGCAGGAGATAATCCGCTAGATCCTAATCTGAAAAGAGATCCTCCTCCATTTACCTTTGTTATTGACCTAGGAGAAGAAATAGAAATTATGCAGGTTGATTTATATCGTAGAATGAAAAATAACAATACGCAGACTGTGATTGCTTATGCATCTGCTGATGATGAGCATATTACTGATGAAGACATAAAGTGGAGAGGCACAGTTCCAGTACCACCTTATGCAAGCAATCATTCATTTTTCCCAGGTTATTCATATGAGGGTGTTGAAAACAATCGATGGGTAGAGTTGGGTCGAGTAGAATACCCTGCTGATTCTAACTTAGATACACCAGAGAAAAATCTACAAAGTATAGATGCATCCAAGTTAAATATAAAGAGTAGGTATTTGAAAATCATTTTACCTAACACGCGCTCTAATGGTAATGCATCTCTATCTGAGGTATTCATTTCAACGCATTAATACATATATACTGAGGGTGTACTTGTCTATTGAGGCAAATGATGGCACACCCTCAGTATTTTTATTTCAATACACTATGTGAGAATCTAATTTTATTATGATAATAAACACCAATGCGTTCAAGAAGAAGTTTTATTAAAAAAGCAAGTGTTGGTATTATAGGTATTAATGCAACACATCTACTAGGAGTACTACCGGATGAAAAGATAAACAGTGATTTAGCTCCTTATCTTCAAAATCCTTGTATTGATGGTATAACTATTATGTGGAGAACTTCAGAGCTATCATATAGTTGGGTGGAATACGGAGAAGATACTAATACTTTAGAAGTAGCAAGGACGGTTAAAAATGGCATTGTTGTTGCAAATGTTACTGCACATAAGGTGAAAATAGAGGGGCTTCTTCCCAATACGAAGTACTATTATCGAATTTGTTCAAGAAAGGTGCTTAAGTATCAGGCATATTCAAAGGAGTTAGGACCTGAAGTTAAATCATCTTTTTTTTCATTTACGACTTTGAGCCAATCACCAGAAGACTTTACATGTCTGATTTTTAATGATCTACATGATAATTTGATGCTGTTTGATAAACTGATTAGACAAGTTCATTTACATAAGATTAAATTTGACTTTTCCATTTTTAATGGAGACATTTTTAATGATCCAGAATCTGAATCTAAAATATTGAACTCGTTATCTCATTATAACGAAGGGGTTGATGCATCTAATAGGTTGGCTATATATCTACGTGGAAATCATGAGATACGTGGTCCTTATGCTTTAGAGTTTCCAGTGTTTTTTGAATGGGAGAAGGACAAAAATTACTTTTCATTTTCCTATGGAGACACTCGTTTTGTTTTTCTAGATAATGGAGAAGATAAAAATGATAATCATGTAGAATATTCAGGTTTAGTCGATTTTGATAAATTTCGTAATGAACAAACAGAATGGCTTAAAAAAGAAATTGATAGTTCAGAATTCAAGGGGGCTTTTAGAAGAATACTAGTTCATCATATACCTATTTATGGCTGGAAGAGTAGTGTAGATCCAGGATTCATACCATGCTATAATCTATGGGATCCCATTTTTAAGACAGCTTTATTTGATATTGATATTACTGGTCATTTGCATAAATTTAATTTTCACACAAAAAACAAAGTGGGTAACCCATTTCCTTTAGTTGTGGGAGGAGGAAATGCTGAAAGCAATGGGAGAGTGATGGTCTTAATCAAAAAAGGAGATGCTTTAACTTTAAAATCTTTGGATAGTGAAGGGAATATGGAAGTATATACTATCTACAAGGAAAATGTGAGTTTAAATAATGTCACAATTCTTGGTGGAGAGCTTACACCTGGATTTGAACCAAATATAACAGAATATGATATATTAGTTACTTCACAAATTGCTACATTAAGTGTGTTAGGTGAATCTACTTTGGGGACAGTAAAAGGGAATATTGATAATAAAATTTGTACTGTAGGTCAAAAAATAATCTTAAAGGCTATAGCTGATGATGGAACAGAGAAAGAATATACTTTTACAGTACGATTGAAGTCAGAATTACCTACAGACGGGAATCCATCCGGTGAAATAAAAATCTATCCAAATCCGTTGAAACAAGGTTCTCCAATCCATATTGCTTTAGACAAGCATTATGATAGGGTAATTATTAATGTTGTAAGTATGACAGGAACTCTTATTGACTCTAAGAACATGACTGGCATGATATTAACAATGCCTCTGAATTTAAGTCAAGGGATATATATAATCAGTGTAAATACTGAGAAAAGACAGTATGCTCACAAAATACTTGTTTCTTGAAGAAAGTGATTTAGACCTAATATAATAAAAACGACTGCCCCCCCCTTATAGTTTGATGGTGAAGGTGCTGCCGGTGTCGATGTCGGAGGTGGCGGTCAAGGTTCCTCCATGGGCATTGATGATTTGTCGGCATATGCTTAATCCAATACCAGAGCCATGCTGTTTGGTCGAGAAAAACGGGATGAATATTTTGTCCAGTAACTCTTCCGGTATGCCGCTGCCATTGTCTGTAACCGTGATAATAGGGCGTTGATACTCGTTGAGGCTGACGGTTATATGTACAATTGGATTATCCATATGTAACGCTGCTTCCCATGCATTTTTAATTAGGTTAATCAATACTTGCTCCAACTGCCCACCGTCGGCATGGATAATAATTTCAGCCGGATTGATTTCATAGGAAAAAGACACTCCACTTGCACTTATCAGGTTGTAAATGTTTTTTA
>CAZODB010000076.1:6185-10500 GCA_964578425.1 uncultured Herbinix sp. | reverse complement strand
TAGGGCAGACTAGGGACTTTAACCCTTAAGATTGCGCCCATGCTGGGCGCACTTATAAAAGAGGTGTTGATATTTCAACACCTCTTAAACATATTATTTTGCATAATCTGTAACTCTGGATTCTCTAATTACATTAACTTTAATCTGGCCTGGATAATCCAGTTCATTTTCTATCTTCTTTGATAAGTCACGAGCAAGTAATATCATTTCCGCGTCACTTATCTGGTCAGGTACTACCATAACCCGAACTTCCCTACCAGCTTGAATAGCAAAAGACTTTTCTACTCCCTTAAAGCTATTGGTAATATCTTCTAATTGTTTTAGTCTGTTGGTATATGTTTCTAAGGTCTCACGTCTTGCTCCCGGCCTAGCCGCTGAAATAGTATCAGCCGCTTGAACTATACATGCAATCAAGGATTGGAAATCTTCATCTCCATGATGGGCGCCTACTGCGTTAATAACAATAGCTGATTCTTTGTATTTTCTACATAGATCAATACCTATCTGAACATGGGTTCCTTCAATCTCATGATCAACTGATTTACCGATATCGTGTAATAAACCAGCACGTTTTGCAAGCCTAACATCAACTCCTATTTCACTGGCTAATAAGCCTGATATAACGGATACTTCTATAGAATGCTTTAATGCATTCTGTCCATAGCTTGTCCTAAATTTCATTTTGCCTAGTAGTCTGACAAGTTCAGGGTGAATTCCATGTACACCTACTTCCAGTGTGGCAGCCTCACCAGCTTCACGAATCATCACTTCAACTTCTTTTTGAGCCTTTTCAACCATTTCTTCAATTCTTGCAGGATGAATTCTTCCATCAACAATCAGCTTCTCCAGTGCAATTCTAGCAACCTCTCTTCTGACTGGATCAAAGGCTGATAATATAACAGCTTCAGGTGTATCATCAATTATTAAATCCACACCTGTCAAAGTTTCAAGGGTCCTAATGTTACGTCCCTCTCTACCTATAATTCTCCCCTTCATTTCATCATTAGGAAGCTGAACCACAGATATAGTGGTCTCAGCCACATGGTCTGCAGCACAGCGTTGGATGGCTGTGACCACATACTCTTTGGCCTTTTTATCAGCTTCTTCTTTTGCTTTATTCTCTAAATCCTTAATGAGAACAGCAGTTTCATGCTTAACATCTTCTTCAACAGTCTTTAATAGATATTCCTTAGCTTGTTCGGAGGTAAGTCCAGAGATCTTCTCAAGCTCCTGTAATTGTCTATTATGGAACTCTTCAACCTCATGCTTTGTCTTATCAAGTGCCGCTTCCTTTACAGAAAGCTTTGCTTCTTTTCTTTCCAGTGCGTCGGTTTTCCGATCAAGGGTTTCTTCCTTATTCAGAACCCGTTTCTCATAGCGTTGTATTTCTGCTCTTCGTTCCTTAGTTTCGCGCTCGAATTCATTTTTGGATTTTAGAGCTTCCTCTTTTGCTTCGAGCAATGCTTCTCTCTTCTTAGTTTCAGCTGATTTTAAAGCTTCATCTATGATTTCCCTTGCTTTTTCTTCTGCACTACCAACCTTTGCTTCATATACCTTTATACGATATGATATAGCAAATTTCCAAGCAAGAATAGCAACTATCACGAAGGTAACCACAATAGCAAAAATTATTACTACTTCTATTGGCACAGGAGCACCTCCTTATTTAGTTTTCATTGTACAAGAACAAATGATTTGTAATATATGTATATTATTTGAGCAAATAGAACTAACAAGCTGTCCCACTTGCTTAAATCAATATGCAATATATATCTGAAAACCACATGTTATTTATAATACAATATTTAAATTTTAAACTGTAAATGGAAATATGTCAAGTGTACGCTATGAATAATTTAATCAATATGACAAAAACTGATGTAATAAACTAAAATTCGCTGTCAATTTATACATCAGTTTATAATTGATACTATTAATTTATATATCATATTATTTTTAAACTGGTGTACCTATATAGTAAAAACCCTTACTTTCCTTTAAATATACAGGTATTATATCCCCAATTAGCTTTTTATCTCCCTGAAAATGCACAAGCATATTGTTACTTAATCTACCGGTAAGAAGCTCTTCATTCTGTGAATTAATCTCTTCTACTAAAACCTCCTGAATAGTATGCTCATCTCTCCCAGCAGCCTTAGCTGATGAAAGCTTGATTTCATTTAGAAGCCTATCAAAACGCTCCTTAGCCACATTTTCATTTATTTGATTATCCATATTTGCAGCAGGAGTTCCAGTACGTTTTGAATATAAAAATGTAAAGGCACTATCAAAGCCTACTTTTTTAACAATATCTATAGTCTCCATAAAATCTTCTTCTGTCTCCCCCGGAAAGCCTACAATAATATCAGTTGTTAATGAGATATCGGGTACTGCTTTTTTTATTCTTGTTACTAAATCTATATAATCCTCTTTACTATACTTACGATTCATGATTTTCAATATTCTGGTACTTCCAGATTGTAGAGGAAGGTGAAGATGCTTACATATCTTCTTTGATTCACCCATAACATCAATAAGCTCCTGTGACAAATCCTTTGGATGGGAGGTCATAAAACGTATTCTTTCAATACCATTGATTTTTTCTATCTCCTGTAAGAGCTGTGCAAAGCTTATCTGAGGATTAAGATTCTTTCCATAGGAATTAACATTCTGTCCTAAGAGCATTACCTCTTTCACACCATCATCTGCTAGTGACTTAATCTCATCTATAATATCCTTTATATTACGGCTTCTTTCTCTTCCACGAACATATGGTACTATGCAATAGCTACAGTAGTTATTGCAACCAAATGTAATATTTACTCCTGCCTTGAAGGGATATTTTCTGTCATTGGGCAGACTTTCTACTATCATGTCTGTATCCTTCCACAGATCTATAACCATACGGTCTGACTGCTTACCTCCAGTGGCTTCATTCTCTATGCGAGTCTTTAATAACTCCGCAAGCTTAAATATATTATGAGTACCAAAAATAATATCCACAAATGGATAGCTACTTTTTATCTTTTCTACTGCTGTATTCTCTTGCATCATACATCCACATATTGCAACTAACATACCTGGACGATTCTTTTTTAATCTTCCCACATAGCCCAAGCGTCCATATACTCGATTGTTTGCATTTTCTCTAACTGTACAGGTGTTATATAGTACAAAATCAGCATCCTCAGTATCTGTCTCAATATAGCCGATTTGTTTTAATATTCCAGATATTTTTTCGGAATCTCTACTATTCATTTGACAGCCAAAGGTTTCGATATGATATGTTTTCTTAATAGATGTTTTATTATATTCTATTTCATTTTGTTGCTTGAGCTCTTTAATGATATCCAGTTGTCTTTTAGCTTCATATTCATTTGTGTTTTCTATCTTATTCACAATTACCTCCGCAATAATGTCATATGTATTATATTTTATAATGATAATCCTCCCAATTCAAATAAAATCAGCTTTATTTCCTCATAGGTAGAAGCACGATTTTTATGATTTAAAGGAAAGGATGCATTTTCGTCTATTGTTTCTATAGTTATAGCAGGCTTATAAAAATGTTCCGAAAAATAATGAACCGTATTACCACCGCTATCACCATAATCGATTTCATTTTCTGAATTATTCAACTTATACTTTGTAATGTTTTTTATTCGTTTTGCTATATATAATTGCTTCTCATTATATTCCTTATTCATACTATTACGATAATAATATATTTGCTTACCTCTAGAATGAAAATCCAGAAAGCACCTAATATGGTATTGATGAAACACTTGTATTAAGGCCTTTGTCTCGTTTTCACTGGCTGCATAATCATATGGTCCCTTAGGCTTCCAAGAACGACATGGGAAGTTTCGATTGATATCTACTCCACGACCATTATATTTCCACTCTATAGTATTGCACTTCTTATTTTTAAGTTTGTTTTGTAGAGCGGGACTCCTTATAGCCTTATAACCATCTAATGATATCATATAACCATCCGGATTTAGAAGTGGAATCATAAGGATTGTGTAGGTCTGCAAGAGCTCATATATGCATTTACTAAATATCATATCTTCATATTGCGTCTCCATATCCTTTGTGGGCTTTAAAGAATTTCTTAGTCTTGTATCAAATATTTCCTTGGTATTTTTATAATTTATATATTGCTTGGCATAAAACTCACTTATCTTCAATAAAACTATAGGGTTAATAGTTTCCCTACCATGAACTCCACCACAGAACAAAATACATCTCCTGCCTGTCCCTAGCCTTAGCATAACAATGTCACGATTGTCATGGGACTCACCAATCGTGACAT
>CAZODB010000076.1:1701-6085 GCA_964578425.1 uncultured Herbinix sp. | reverse complement strand
TTTCTAATCATCTGAGCTTCAGATTCACCTTCTGCCGTATAAGAGGCCGCCATTTGTGTACGTTCGGAAATCATACGATTATAAACTGCATCCTTATTGTCGCTTGGTAAATCAAGATGCTTATTCTCAACTGTGATAAGATGAATACCATACTGCTCCATGGTATTACCTATGTTATCCATGAAGGCTGCGTTTAGCTTTCCGTCTCTTCCACTGATAACCTCATTCTGTGTACTACTTGAAATAACATTTTTCATTGCATTGTAAACAGTGGTGTTAATCCTACTTTCAGCCAGTGTAAGAGAAGAATTAAGTGTCTGCGCAAATCTAGTGGGATTAGATATTCTCCATAATACATAGCTATCAGCAACCATAGTCTTCTTATCTACTGTAATTACATCTGAAGCGGGCATATCATAAAATTGTATTGACTTTGGTAGCTTATCAACATTATCAAGAAAGGGGGTTTTGAAGGAAAGACCTGAGCCTTCTACAACACTTTCAATTTTATCAAAGCGCTTTATTATGGAATATTCATTTTCTTTTGTAATAACCAATGAAGTAGATAATATTATAATTCCTACGAAAATAATAATTAAAAACATAACACCTGCAATACCTTTAGTCTTTTTACCCATTAGTTACTACCTCCTTCCAAAAGCGGTTCTATTGGTAGGAGCTTATTTACTCCTGCTTCTCCACTATCAATTATTACCTTCAATGATGGAAGAATATCTTCCATTGCCTCATAGTACATTCTTTCCTTTGTAATCAAAGGATATTTCATATACTCCTCAAACATCTCATTAAATCTAGCCACCTCAGCCTGAGCTTCGTTGACTCTCTTTGTTTTACTAGACTCTGACTGCTGAAGTATCTTGTCTACCTCTGCTAATGCCTGGGGTAGCTTTTCATTTCTATATTTGGTGGCATTATTGATCGCAGTATCCTTATCCTGTTTTGCTGTTTCAACAGATTTAAAAGCCTCCATTACCTCCTCTGTGGGAGGTTCTGAATCTTGAATAGTTATATTAACCAAGATAAGTCCAATATCATGTTCTAGGAGGTTAGCAACTATTTCTTCCTTTATTTTAGACTGGATCTCATGTTTACCTGATGTAATTACATCGTCAACATCATAGCTACCGACAATACTTCTTATATTACTTTGAGCAATATTCTTTAGTATTGCTACAGGATCTGAAGAGGCATATAAATATCTTATAGGATCTGAAATCTGATATTCTACGAAGAAATCCACGTTAACAAAGTTAAAGTCTCTTGTAATCATAACGGCTTCATTTTCAATAGATCTATTGGTACCCTCCTCATATCCGATAGGAAAGCCCTGTATCGTAGTATCTACCCTATGAACCCTTTGTATAATAGGAATCTTAAGATGGAGTCCCGATTCTGTAATAGCCTTTGCTCTACCAAAAGTGGTTACAACCGCACGTTCCTGCTCTGTAATCGTAAAAAATGATCCAAAGCCTATTATAGCTAAGATGATTACAAGAACAATAAAAAGTGTTAATTTTTTAAATTTCTTTAAAAATTTTTTAAGGTCATCTCCCGAAGGAAAATCATATACAACCCTTCCTGACATATTACTACCTTCTTTCTATAGTTGAATTAATTAGTATCTTTCTTATGGTCTAATCTGTCCATTACCAAATATTATATATTTGGTGCTTGTAAGAGCCTTTAAGCCCATAGGACCTCTTGCATGAAGCTTTTGTGTGCTTATTCCAATCTCTGCACCAAAACCAAATTCATTTCCATCTGTGAATCTTGTGGATGCATTGACATATACAGCTGCAGCATCAATCTCATTGTGAAATCTCATAGCAGCGTCATAATCCTTGGTTATTATAGCATCTGAATGCTTAGTGTTATATTGGTTAATATGCGAAATAGCTTCCTCTATACTATCAACCACCTTTAAGGAAATTATTTTATCTAGATATTCGGCATGGTAATCCTCTTCCTTTGCAGGTGTGCATCCGGGACTGATACCACATCCTTTCTCATCAGCCCTTATCTCTATGCCCTTGTCACTAAGTCTTTTAAATATCAGAGGAATAAATGCTTTGCTTATTTTATCATGTATTACAAGAGATTCACAAGTATTACATACTCCCAGTCGTTGAGTTTTTGCATTGTCTATTATATCAAGAGCCATATCAAAATCAGCAAATTCATCTACATATATATGACAATTTCCTGTACCTGTTTCAATAACAGGAACACTGCTATTCTCCTTAACTGAGCGGATAAGACCATGACCACCTCTGGGTATTAATATATCTATGTAATCATCAAGCCTCATCATCTTATTAACTAATTCTCTGGATGTATCTTCAATTAATAATACAGCATCCTCAGACACACCAGCCTTACTTAAGCCTTCATGCAATGCTTTTACTATAGCCATATTAGACTTAATTGCATCGCTTCCACCACGAAGGATAACAGCATTACCGGTCTTAAAGCATAATCCAAAAGCATCTGCGGTTACATTTGGGCGAGATTCATAAATAATACCTATAACACCTAGGGGTACTCTCTTTTCGCCTATTACAAGTCCATTAGGACGATTCTTCATAGCTAGCACCTCACCGATTGGATCGGGAAGGTTTGATACCTCAAGCAAACCATCTGCCATATCTTTAATTCTTTCTGGAGTAAGCATGAGTCTGTCTATTAAGGATTCCTTAATCCCATTTTGCCTTGAACGAGTGACATCTTCATAATTAGCCGCCAATACTTTATCTTGATTATCAATTAAGGATTTTGCACAAGCTCGTAAAGCATTGTTCTTATCCTCCTGCAGCATTAAAGCTAATTTTACTGATGCCCTCTTCGCCCTCTTGCCTATCTTCCCTAAATAGTCCATATGTGTCCTCCTTTCCTATCCTGATTTTCCTTACATATTACTAGCTTCTTATCTGTTATGATGTAATCTGTAGGAATATCATACTTATTAACAGTTAGCTGATTCAAAATTTGAAAATCATATACCAAAGCAATCTTAATCCATTCATTGTGTGAATACCTGCCAAGGTAACGATCATAGTAGCCGGCACCATAGCCTATTCTATTACCATACTTATCAAAAGCAAGGCCTGGAAGAAGCATAAGCATTTTATTATTATCAGAAAGTGTAGATCTATATTGTTGGTGCTTATCACTATCCGGCTCCAGTATACCGAATTTACTCCTGATAAGGTCTTTTAATCCATCGATCTCATAAAAATTCAAATCATTATCTTCTACTTTAGGAACATAGACCTTTTTGTTCATCTGTAAAGCCATATCAATAATCTCTTTAGTATTTACTTCTGAACCAAAGGATATATAAGTAAATAGCTTGTTACACTCTTTAAATTCTCTTAGCTCATATAGTCTTTCAGATATTATATGGCTATATTCCGTTCTAAGGCTTACAGGAAGATCATTCCTTACGGCTTTAATATGGCTACGTATCTCCTTCTTTGTCATCTATACTATTCCTTATGCTCAGCTTCTGTAGAAGAAATCTTTTTTGATTTTTCACCGGCCTTGGTGATAGAGCCGTCTGGATTTACAAAGGAGACTTTTTCTAATGTTCCCCTCATATTTTGCCTTATGATTTTTATATATTCAGTTCGAAGCTGCTCTTGCTCAGCTTTTTCCTCTATTGTTAAGCCAACTGACTGTGATTTATTGTATAGCTCATTAATTCTGTCAATATTTAATTCCATATAAAAACTCCTTTTAAGAATATTGATTTGTTTTGGTTCTGATGTAATCCATTATATTGAAATCCTTTGCTTTATGAGCTAGGAATAGTGTACCTATCTCCTTACCATCCATTATACGGTTAATATTACTTACGTCCTCTCCGCTGGTTATGACCATGTCTGCTCCTGAAGCATTAGCTATCTTTGCTGCTGAAAGCTTAGTGGCCATACCGCCCGTGCCAAGATTACAGCCAGTCGATGATTTAGCCATACCTAGAAGCTCATCATTTATTTCGTCTACGTAGGATATAAGCTTTGCATTCTTATTCATATGAGGATCATCCGTATAAAACCCATCTATATCTGATAATAATATCAATAAATCCCCACCTACTACAGCTGTAACGATGGCTGAAAGAGTATCATTATCGCCAAAATCACCAGTATCCAATTCATCTGTAGAGACTGTATCATTCTCATTTACTATAGGAATTACACCCATCCTAAATAATTCATCAAAGGTATTTCGAGCGTTTTCCCTACTGATATCATTGAGCATAGTATCCTTTGTCATAAGTATCTGTGCAGCTACCTGACTATATTCTGAAAACAATTTCTGATAGACCATCATGAGTCTTGCTTGACCGACAGCGGCACAGGCC
>CAZODB010000076.1:0-1601 GCA_964578425.1 uncultured Herbinix sp. | reverse complement strand
AAACAATTTCTGATAGACCATCATGAGTCTTGCTTGACCGACAGCGGCACAGGCCTGTTTAATTGAAATTTCACTGGGCTTATCTTTGAATCCCAATGCATTTCTTCCTACAGCTATTGCTCCCGACGATACCAGTATTATATCCTTACCTTGATTTCTTAGGTTTGTCAATATTCTTACTAGTCTCTCCATCTTATCCAAATTGAGACGACCTGTTTGAGCATGAGCTAAGGAGGCCGACCCTATCTTTATAACAACCTTTTTCTTATCAGCTAACACATTTCTTTTCAACTTTTTTCCTCCAAAGTAAGTAGTAATCTATATCATATTAAGTCTTTTTCTATTTATTTAAAGCATATGAACTAGCGTGATTGCCAGCAATATATCCTGTACTCCAGGCCCATTGCAGATTATATCCTCCACATGCTCCATCCACATCAATTAGCTCACCGGTAAGATATAGGCCTTCTTTTAGTTTTGATACCATAGTGATTGGATCGATTTCAAGGGTTGATACACCACCTGATGTGACCTGGGCAAAATCAAAGGTATTGGTATTGTTAATCCTAACTTTAAGTCCTTTTATTAATCTCGCTAGCTTTATTATATCTGATTTGGTTAATATATGACAGGGGATTTCAGGATTAAGCCTTGCCTCTTTTATAATTATATAGTTAAGCTTATGATTTAGCATCCCTACCATCATCTGTTCAGTGGTCTTGTAGGGATTATTATAGCATCTTTTCATTAGCATATCTATAAGCTCCTCAAATGTAGAATGAAGAAATAAATCCAGACTAAGATAAACTGATTTCCCTTCATCAAGAGCCCTTGAAGCATAACGGCTTATCTGCATAATAGGAATACCTGATACCCCATAATCGGTAAATATTATTTCCCCCTCGTCCTCCATTAGAAGCTCCATATCTGCGTATATAAATGCTTTAGCCCCTGTACGCACACCAGATACAGTCCTACAAAACTTATCCGGAGATTTTAGAGCTACCAAAGCTGGTAAGGGCTTTATGATTTTATGTCCAAAAGCTTTAGTCAGTATATATCCGCTTCCATCAGAGCCAAGCTTGGGAGATGCACAGCCCCCTGTTGCAAGTATTAATGCATTAGCCTGATAGTTTGCTCTGATATTATCTGCTTTTATGGTCGTAACATTAAAATCAGGTTCTGATATATCTATTACCTTCTCATTATATCTAATATCAATATTTAATTCTCCACATTTCATAAGAAGCACAGAGACGATGCTGTTAGCCTGTTCTGAGTTAGGATATATGTATCCATCCCTATCCCTGGGGACTATACCAAGTCTTTCAAAGAAATGTATGGTGTTTATATTATCAAAATTAGACAGCACCTTCATAGCAAATGTACTGTCATTCGATCGGTAGCATTCCGTTGCCTGGTAGATATTAGTAAAATTACATTTACCATTACCGGTTGCCAATATTTTTTTCCCAGCCTTTTCCTTATGTTCAATAATAAGAACGGAGCTACCCCTCTCGGCAGCAGCAATTGCAGCAACAAGACCTGATGCACCAGCACCGACTATAATTACATCATAACCCATTTTAACTGGCCTCACA
>CAZODB010000075.1:0-10576 GCA_964578425.1 uncultured Herbinix sp. | reverse complement strand
TTTGCATCTACACCACCCATGGGTTGGAATAGCTATGATTATTATGATACAACAGTTAATGAGGAACAGATTAAGGCTAATGCGGATTATATGGCAGCAAATATGAAAGATTCTGGATGGGAGTATATCGTAGTCGATATTCAATGGTATGCCTATGATGCTGGTACGCAAAGAGATAGGTATCAATATATACCCTTCTGGAAGGTGGAGATAGATGAGCATTCCAGACTACTTCCCTGTCCGGATCGTTTTCCATCCTCAGTAAATGGACAAGGCTTTAAACCCTTAGCTGATTATATCCATAGTCTAGGGCTTAAGTTCGGTATTCATATTATGAGAGGGATTCCGAGGATTGCTGCTCATAACCATATGAAGATATTGGGAACTGATAAGACAGCCAATGAAATTGCCAATCCAAGCTCTATCTGTTGGTGGAATCCGGATATGTATGGTTTAGAGCCGGATAGAGAAGGGGCGCAGGAGTACTATAACTCCATATTCGAGCTCTATGCCCAGTGGGGCGTTGATTTTATCAAATGTGATGATATATGTAGACAAGATATGCCTTCTTCCGAGAAAGAAACAGAGATGCTACAAAAAGCAATACAAAACTCAGGACGTCCTATGGTTCTTAGCCTATCACCGGGTCCCGCTCTTATAAATAAGGCATGGCATTATGAGAAATACGCTAATATGTGGCGGATTACAGATGATTTATGGGACAACTGGCCTCATCTCTTGAATATGTTTGAGCGATGTGAATTATGGCAAAACCATGTTTCTGAAGGCTGCTATCCGGATTGTGATATGCTGCCACTTGGTTATGTAGGTAAGGGTTTTGGAAATGAACGATATACACGACTTACCAAGGATGAGCAAATAACTATGATGACCTTGTGGTCTATATTCCGCTCCCCGCTTATGCTAGGAGCAGAGCTAACAAAGCTAGATCAGTGGACCGTGGATCTGATAACAAACAAAAAAGTATTAAGACTTCTAGGACATTCTTATGGTGCAAAACAGGTTACGAGAAATAAAGAGCAGGCGGTATGGTTTTCAAAGGATACAGAGGAAGATGCTTATTATCTTGCAGTATTTAATCTATCTGATGAAGAAGGTAAGATCAAAGTGGATTTACAGGAGCTTGAATTGGATTATTCTAAAGGATATACTCTAGAAGAGCTGTGGACCGATGAATCCCTTGAAGGTAATGATAGAAGTATTGAAGTAAATGTATCGGTGCACGGTGCAAAACTATATAAGATTATACTGAAATAATTTTATGTCTTAAATAACAATATATTAGAGCGGTTGAATTGATTAAGGTTATAAGTTAACATTTATTAAAGGAATAGTCTTACAAAGAATAGATTTAAATAATTAAGTCAATACCCTGTAGGAGTGCTTGTTCCTACAGGGTATCTTCATAATCAAAGAAAGAGTTTCGCTTGCGAAACTCTCGCGCCGAACGAGGCCAGCTTTGCTGGCAATATACACTTTCCTATTATATAAAAAAAGGGTTTTGTTATTTTCAAAACCGTGGTAATATATGAAATAAGCTGCATATTTAATTAAGGAGAGGAGTGGTAACATGTCAAAAACACTTTATGAAAAGATATGGGATATGCACATTGTTGACCAGGAGGAGAATAAACCAGCTATTATATATATAGATCTACATCTAGTTCACGAGGTAACTTCTCCTCAGGCATTTGAAGGACTTAGACTGGCCGGTAGAAAAGTAAGGCGACCTGATATGACCTTTGCAACTATAGATCACAATGTACCTACTTTAGAACGTCATAATATTAAAGATCCCATTTCCAAAAAACAAATTAATACCCTAGAAGCTAATTGTAAGGAGTTTGGAATAAGTCTCTATGGTCTAGATAGTCCCAAGCAAGGAATAGTTCATGTTATTGGGCCAGAACTGGGACTTACTCAACCGGGTAAAACCATTGTATGTGGTGATAGCCATACATCTACCCATGGTGCATTTGGAGCTCTTGCCTTTGGTATTGGTACAAGTGAGGTTGAACATGTCTTATCAACCCAATGTATCCACCAAAGTAAATCAAAAACCATGAATGTATCCTTGAAAGGAGAGCTTCCCAGGGGAGTTTCTGCAAAAGATATTATTCTTGGTATAATAAGCGAACATGGGACTGATTTTGGAACAGGATATGTTATAGAATTTACAGGGGATGCCATTAAAAGGACCTCCATGGAAGAGAGACTTACAATCTGTAATATGTCTATAGAAGCCGGAGCCAGGGCTGGGCTTATTGCACCGGATCAAGTTACCTTTGATTATCTGAGGGGGAGAGAATTTTCACCTAAGGGAGAGGACTTTGATAGGGCGGTTGCAAAATGGAGAGAGCTGGTGACAGACCCCGACGCTAAATATGATGCTCTTATAGAGTTTGACCTATCTACCCTTGAACCTCAGGTTACATGGGGGACTTCACCGGGTATGGGAGCTAGTATTAACGGTCTAGTTCCATCACCTTCGGATTTTGATGACCCTGATGAACAAAATGCTTGTGAAAAAGCTCTTGATTATATGGGGCTGGTAGCAGGCACTCCGATGAATGAGATTCCTATAGATGTAGCTTTTATCGGTTCTTGTACAAATGGTCGAATTGAAGATTTGCGACTTGCTGCAGAGGTGGCTAAAGGACGCAAGGTTAAAGAAGGGGTTCTTGCCTTGGTAGTGCCAGGCTCTCAGAAGGTTAAAAAACAGGCAGAGGATGAAGGGCTGGATAAGATTTTTCTTGAAGCTGGTTTTCAATGGCGTGATTCAGGGTGTAGTATGTGCCTTGGTATGAATCCTGATATTCTACAGCCTAAAGAAAGATGTGCCTCCACCTCTAATCGTAACTTTGAAGGGCGGCAAGGACGAGGGGGCCGCACCCATCTAGTGTCTCCAGCCATGGCCACAGCCGCTGCTATCGCAGGCCACTTTATAGATGTTCGTAATATTGCTTTATTAGACAAGAAGGAGGGATAAGTCATGAAACCATTTGAGAAATTCACAGGTATTGTTATGCCTATAGACCGCACAAATGTTGATACTGATGCCATTATTCCCAAGCAATTTTTAAAGAGAATAGAACGTACTGGTTTTGGTCAATATGCATTTTATGAATTTAGATATGATGAAAATGATAATCCCATCAAGAATTCTGTATTCAATAGGGAGCGCTATAAAGATGTGTCTATCCTTATTGCAAGGGCCAATTTTGGCTGTGGCTCTTCAAGAGAGCATGCCCCTTGGGCTTTGGATGATTATGGATTCAAGGTAATTATTGCCCCCAGCTATGCGGATATATTCTTTAACAACTGCTTTAACAATGGGATTTTGCCAATAATATTAGACAATAGCCTGATGGATGTATTATTTGAGAACACAGAAAAGATAGTGGGATATAGTTTATCCATAGATTTAGAAAATCAAATAATTTCTGACAATCAAGGGTTTGAGACGAGATTTGAGATAAGTTCATTTCATAAGCATAAGCTCCTTAATGGCCTGGATGATATTGGGGTGACTTTGTTAAAGAAAGATAAAATAGATGCTTATGAGAAAGCGATGGGTATAGTATAAAGTTTGGTTTAGGTGCTATCGTTGCACATCGAAATGCAACGATAGAGCAATAATCGATTCAAAATGCAACGATAAATGCAACGATAGACCTATCGTTGCATTTGTGTAATAAAATTTGGAGAAGGACCAGGAACTACCTATAAAATTAAGTAAACTGACTATGGATTCAGGGTAATTGTTTGGAGATCAAGCAAAGAATAGTTGCGTTCTATATGGCAAAATATTAATTATTTTGTTATAATGTAGTAGTTACTTTAGATATAATTGGAAAGCATATATACTACAATAAATCAACAGGGGTAATAAAGAAATGGGAGAAAAGAAAAAGAGAGAAGAAGGAAATATTAGAAACGTAATATACCTATTAAGGCTTGCATTTAAATTCTCAAAAGCTAGAGTTATTAACTCATTAATCAGGCAGGTTATAAGTAGCTTATTATGGGTTTTTTATAGTGCCTATTTTATAAGATTTGTACTTAATGTTATAGAGAAGGAATACCCTATGAAGTTGATTTTCCTTTCCATTGGAATTGTAGGAGGAGTAAGTCTTATATTACAATTATACCTTTATTATTGTGATTATATATTGTTTCCAAGAGAAAATGTAAAAATCTATCAAGGTGTTTACGATATGATATATAAAAAGTCCGAGAATGTTGAAGTGAGTTGCTATGAAGATAGCAGCTTTTATAATAAGTTTTCAATAGCTCTTGATGGAGCTGGGAACAGTATTAGTGATGGAGTCGATAATATTTGTCAGGTGATTGCAGGCTTAATTGGAGCTATAGCAGCTTGCTGGGCAATGTTTGAGATTGATAAATTTACAGCTATTTTTCTAATAGCTCCTTTTCTAGGGAACTTTATAATAGCCCCCAAATTGCATAAAGTCGGACATAAGCGATATAAGGATACTGTACCCTACGATAGAGTTATGGGATATACTAACAGGGTTATGTATCTTGCGGAGTATGCTAAGGAGCTAAGACTATCTAGGATATATAATGTGTTATCAAATGATTATAGTAAGGCTGTAGATGGAAAGAGCTCAGTATGGGAGAAATATTTTAAGAAATCATATGCTCTTGGCCTGCTCCAGTACATATTTTCATATATGGTTATATTTGAAGGAATACTTCTATATGGTTCCTATCAAGCATTAGTAGGAAATAAAATAAGCTTTGGACAGATGGCAGTTTTAACTAGTGTAATGATTACAGCCTCTTGGATATTAGTTGGAGTTATAAATAATGTAAACAGATGTATAGAGAAGGGCTTGTTATTTTCCAATCTAAGAGAATTTCTTGATTATGAAGAGGCTATTCCAGAAGACTATAAAGGAGCCGACCCTGGAAATGCAGTATTCTCTATAGAATTTAAGAATGTATCGTTCTCCTATGTAGGTGGTGGTAAGCTTGTTTTGGATAACCTATCCTTTAAGGTAGATAAGGGTATGAATGCTGCTTTCGTAGGGCATAACGGGGCAGGTAAAAGTACCATTGTCAAGCTTTTGCTAAGACTTTATGATCCAACAGAGGGACAAATATTGGTTAATGGAATAGATATTCGTGAATACGACCTTCAACAGTATCGAAGGCTCTTTGCCTGTGCCTTTCAGGATTACAAGGTCATGCCAGGAACAATACGATATAATGTATTAATGGGTAGGGAAGCTGAGGATACGGTGGTAATAAATGCCCTAAGAGAAGTGGGAATACTAGATAAGGTAAATAGCCTTAAGGAAGGTATCGACACTGTCCTTACTAAGGAGTTTGATCAGGAGGGGGAGTTACTGTCAGGTGGTGAACACCAGAAAATCATTGTAGCTAGGACATTTGCACATATTACAGCTTCTGTGGCTATATTTGATGAGCCATCAAGTGCTCTAGATCCAATATCCGAGAATGATTTATTTGATAAGATCCTAAGGGCAACAGAAAATCGGATAGGTATCTTTATTTCTCATAGATTGTCCTGCGTAAAGGATGCCGACATAGTGTTCATGTTTGAACATGGTAAATTGATAGAGCATGGTACACATTCACAGATGATGACTAGTCAAGGACTTTACTCTGAAATGTACAGAATACAGGAAAAGAACTACTATGCTATAGATAATACTGGAACGAAGGTAGTGTGAGAATATGAAGATTAAAAACACGGATAAGGTGAATGTAAGCAATAAAAGGATGTTATCGAATAATATATTTGCTATAAAACTGCTTTTTGAGTCAACGCCTATCTATGGGATAAGTATTATTGTTGAAGCGATCAGGCATCACTTAATCAATTTCCTTGAGCAGACGGTATGTGTATATTATGTATTACATACAATTGAAAACAAGGGAAGTTTTTTCGATGTCTTGAAATTTATCTTATTATTTATAGCTATAGATATTGTAGCAGCCTTAATCAGTAATCTATATGAGCAATGTGTCAAGCTTAAATACCAGCCAATAGCAGCAAAGAATATGAAGCTTCGCCTATATGAAAAGGCTAGAAGGGTTGATATTTCATGCTATGACAATACAAAATACTATAATGATTTTGTATTAGCCGTATCTGAAGCTGATACAGCCTTGGAGCGAGGGGAAAATTTATTAAGGCAAATATTCGGATGTATCACAATACTTTTATGCTATGGTCTATTCTTTATTACACAGGATGTTATGTCTATAGTGTTCGTATTATTTTCATTTGCCTGCAGGACGTTAATATTAAATGTATTAAATAAAATTAATTACAGATATAGACTAGAAGAAAATAAGCTACAGCGAAAAAGAGATTATATTAGAAGGATTTTCTATCTAAAAGATTATGCCAAGGAAATACGCATTAACAAACAAGTGACTGGAAAGCTACATAAGGAGTTTGAGGAAATTAATGAGGATATATATAATTTGAATAAAAGATACGGCTGGAAGAGATTCTGGGCAAATATATCAGCCAGATATATATCATCTGAGTTCTTACTTGATATTGTATACGTACTCTATCTTGTAATAAGGGCCGGATTTTATCATGTAATGTCCTTTAGTAGTGTTGTAGTCTTGTACAATTCTGCGGCTAATTTACGAAGGGGCTTAAGTACCGTATCAGATATTGGGCCTTTTATGGTGGAGACAAGTCTATATGTAGAGAGGATTCGTATGTTTTTAGATTATACTAATGAAGTAGAAAACAATAAGGAATATGACTTACCTGAAAAAGCAGCTTTGCTTGAATTTAAGAATGTATCATTTGGATATGATAACAATCATATAATACTCAAGAACATCGATATTAAGATCGATTCATTGGAGAAGATTGCTTTAGTCGGATATAATGGAGCCGGTAAAACAACTTTAATTAAGCTAATACTTCGTCTATATGATCCCACCGAAGGGGCAATACATCTTAATGGTATAGATATACGTAGATATGATATAGAGGAATACCGCAGCTATCTGGGGGTAGTATTTCAAGACTTCAAGCTCTTTGCAGCAGATATAGGCCAGAATGTTGCTATGGATATGATTGACGAAGAAAGTAAGGACAATATAATCAAGGCATTACATAGAGGGGGCTTTGGAGAAAAGCTAAGAAGCTTAAAGGATGGTATAAATACTAATATAACACGAGAATTCAAGGATGATGGGACTGAATTATCAGGCGGTGAAGCGCAAAAGCTTGCTATTTCAAGGATATTCTATAAATCTGCACACTTTGCATTGCTTGATGAGCCATCATCAGCCCTTGACCCCATGTCAGAATATCAATTGAATCAATCCATGTATAATGCAGCATATGATAAATCAGTAATATTTATATCTCACAGGCTATCCACCACTAGGCGAGCAGACAGAATATATATGATGGAGAAGGGGTCAATAATAGAAGAGGGGACTCATGAGGAGCTGTTAGAGCTTAAGGGTAAATATTATAAGATGTGGGATGTACAGGCAGGAAGATATATAAAATGCTCCCCTTTAGGATAACTAATGAGGGGGCATTTTATATGGATATATCGTAGCTCAGGACCTGGGCTCCCTATCTCTGCATATGATGACTTATCAGCTTTCAAAATATATCTTGTTGATGTTGGTCTTCTTCGAAGGCTGGCACAACTTGCTCCGACAGCCTTTGCTGAAGGGAATAGGCTTTTTACAGAATTTAAAGGAGCTTTGTCAGAAAACTATGTACTAATAAAGTCCTTTTAATATAGTCTTCGTGTTTCATAGCTGTAGAACAGCCTGATGTGCAAGTAGATATAAAGTATTACTTGTTCTAATTTATGGAAAATGGTATTCTGATTTTATCATATAGAATAATTTACTAAAATTCATGGTTGTATAGTGTGTAGTAGATAAATTATTCATCTGAAGGGGGAATCAGATGTATAGCTCTAAAAATAAATCGAATGAATTAGGGGCAGGAGATATATGCCTTGGCAATGTAGTAAATATAAGTGCAATCAGGAAATCCAATTTGCCATATGTATTTATATGGATTATTTATTATGCATGGGTAATAGTTTTTACCACATGGTGGACAGCAGCCCCTGTTACAGAGAATGTACTTTCTTCAGGTGCCCGTAGCATACTTCATTCTATTAATCTTCTTTCATCAGCCTTCTTTGTATTGATAATACGAAAGGAATGGTTTGTAAAGACAGCCAGAATCGGAGCTTTATTAATAATTGCTAGTATGGGTCTTTTTATGCTGACAACTAATACCTCTCTCCAGCTTTCCTCCTTGACAGTGTTCGGAATTACCCTTGGTATAGTCAATATCAGTATCTTGATTCCATTTGTCTTTATAATGAATAATACAGAGAAATTTTACTCTGTGCTTATTAGTAATGCATTAATAAACCTGACTATGCTTATCGAGCTTTTGTATTTTGATGATAAATTCACTAGTTATGGTATTTATATTATTTCTTTTTCTATCTTAGTGGTAGCTTTAGTGGCAACGATTTTTTTTAAGAGAAGTAGTCTGGTGAATTCTTTAAAGGAACTGTTAGAAGCGCCTAAAATTACGCCAAGGATATATCTGACCTTACTAAATAACTGTGCAATAGCTATTCTATGCAAAGGTATAGGCAAGGGAATTCTAAATATAACGGCATATGATCATGGAGAGGTACACCTTTGGTATTATGTGGGTGGACTTATTGGCTGTATGCTTTATTTCGTTCTACACGCATTGTATACAAGGGCATTTATATGGCTAAACAATATTACCTTCAGTACCATAGCCATGGGATTAATTTGTAATGCATTTATAGACGATATACCTCAAATGATTACGGTGTTTGCAATTTTTCTGGGTATCGGTGGTACAATTGGAATGATTAATGTGTATTATATATTGGCAGTTGTCGGCAAAAAATATAACAGTATGCCTTATGTGAAGCTATCTATTTGTTTAATCGGGATATGTGGTGGTATATCAGGATTAGTAATTGGAAATTTGATTTCAAGCATAGATACCGCCCAGCTATCAATAATTGCATCTATAGTTGCAACAGCATTTTTGTTGATATTCCTGATCCTATCGCCTAGTATGATAAAAGCACAGCAATATAATGATTGGGTGAAGGATGCAGGTAGATCAGAAATAGACAATAAGAAAAAGGATATATTTGCAGACTATCACATGAGTAAAAGGGAAGTAGAGGTGTCTAAGCTTTTATTAGAGGGATATACTCTTAGGCAGATTTCTGGAATTTTAGCTATTGCCTACCCAACAGTGAACACCTATTGTACATCAGCCTACCGTAAATTAAATATAAATAGTAGGGCTGAATTGTTAATTTTGTTTAAAGATTATATATAAAGAAGAAAGAAAAAGAAGAAAAATAAAGAAGTTAGATGTTTTTAAATGGATATTATTAAGAGCTACTTTATATTAACTACAAAGAAGTCCCACATCTATAAAGTGGTGGGAGCAGGTCACAAGACAGTATTCTAACCATATTATGGAATAAATAGCGCCTCATTAGAACTAATGAGGCGCTATTTTAGTCTACTCATTATAATTAATGAATAGACTATTAAGCATATATTAGAGAAAGTAATTATAGAGATATCAATGATGAAAATTGTTGATATATTTTATACCATGATTAGAGTGCTTGGAGGTGAAATTATGGCTCTGTTTGAAAGACTGAAATATATGCTGCATACAGAGGGCAGGACAAAGGATACTGATGTTTCAAATAAGTATAAAAAAAAGAGGAGCGAGGAGCTTGTCCGGTCTGTCTATGAATGCCCAGAGGGTGATATAGAGAATGAAGGGAATATGCTAGTCAGCAAGCTAACTCCCAGGGAGACGGATTTGTATTATTTACTTCTGGAGGGGTATACCCTAAAAGAATCAGCTAAGGAGCTGTCTGTAAAATACTCTACAGCTAATACCCATATGACTGCAATATATAAGAAGCTCAAGGTTAATTCTAGAGCAGAGCTGATCATTAAGTACAGAGGTAGTGGAAGCAATTAGAACTATATAAGGAACAATTACATTTATTAATTATGAAGAGAAAGGAATGAAGTTAATTATGAGTAAAAGAAAAGGTTTAAGCTTACTAATGGCAATTGTAATGTGTTTATCCTTGCTTAATGGCTTGGTATTTACGTCAGAGGCTCTGGCAGCAGAGGATGGATTGGTGGTTCATCTAAAATTTGATGGTGATCTTACAGATTCCTCGGGAAACGGTAACAATGCTACATGTGAGTATGGCAAGATTACCTATGAGGATGGCATCCATGGTAAGTCTGCAGTATTTAACGGTAAAAGCTATATTGAGATTCCTGATAATGATAGCTTGGATGTAAGTAATATAACCATATCCCTATGGGCATATAAGAATACTCCTATGAAGGCGTATGAAAGAGTACCATATGTCTATAAGCAAAAGGATGATGAATTTGATTATGCTCCCTATAAGTTGTATGAGTTTGGTGATAATAGACCTATCTTAAATCT
>CAZODB010000074.1:0-10585 GCA_964578425.1 uncultured Herbinix sp. | reverse complement strand
ATGATAATACCTTCATAGTCTAGATCACCAAAATACAGTATTTCATTACTAGGGTTATTAAGATATGGCTCCATACAGAAGGTAAAATCCTGAAATGACTTGTGAATGCTTTTGCCTGCTCCATATATAAGTGTCCCAATCTCAGTTCCCAGTATGGTCCTACTGCCTGATATTAGATGTCTTCTCATACTGTAGAAAGTATCCTTATTCTCTAGTATCAATATCTTCTGAGGCACCTTCTTATGATGGGAATAATAGGCCAGCGGCTCCGTCGTATCGTATACATTTAGATCCTCTGAGGTTAAACCAAGATTCTTCAAGATCCGGATTCCCCCTTCTCTTAAAAGGAACTTCTCCCTGCCCCAAATTTCAAAACTCCGTTCATTATAGGATACTGAATCTAGCAGATTATCCCTATTGTACTTTAGATAATCATTTAACTGTAACACAAATAACCTATCCTTACGATAGGTTTCTATGCTCCTTAAATAATAATCATTGTCTAGCATGGGTACCAACTGATAGGTCAGTTCCTCCACTAACTTGCTATTATCTTTGCTAATACGATGGATTCGATATGCCAGATAGAGGGCTGGCTTTTTGCCATTAAGCTTTGAGTTTTTAATCGGGGAAATCAGCCCTTCCTCAATAAGCTCATACACTTTCTCTGTCAGCTCCATATAGGATGCAATCCGTAAGAATGCTTGTAGCTCCTCCAAGCTTATCTTGTTTTTAGCAAAATGGGTGATGTTTTTCATAGGATTTCCTTTATTCGCTTAGATATCATAGGGTTCTTACATTATGATAACATGTATTTAATTATAATTAAATACATGTTATTATTATAAAGTAAGCCTCCATCATTTTCTCTATCATTTTATATGTAGAAGCTCATGCTGATATTTTTACCAAAGACTATGACTAGGCTATACTTTGTTTTCTAATTCTAGTTTTGATTAATGAATATATATATTCCAATTGAACTCCTACGTAAGCAATTTATTGAAGATTATCTAGATTTTTTAAGTTTTAAGACAGCTTTCGAACCCTAATAGCCATATAAGGTCTTCCACCGGTGATGATATTAAAATGCCCCTTAAATACTCCTTGAGGTGAGATCGTCATATTCCATGTATCTATTAAGTCAACTTGGAATTCAGTATCATCATCAAAATAAAGATTCCTATACAAGGGTCGTAAAAAACTAAAATAGAATAAATAATAATCATTTACACCCTTGTCCTTGTCACTAGCAGCTTCAATGGTCCCTACTACTGCGTCCCAATACTCAGGCATAAATCTTAATCCCTCGCCATTTGGAATTTCTGATAGAATCTTATAGAGAAAAGCAATCCGCCTTGGACTGTCTCCATATAGATGCCCACCATGAGACCACCAGAGAATAGAGCTATCCACAGATTCATCTATTGTCTGCAGTAGAGTTTCTCCATGTCCTGGATATCCACCTCGCATGGTAGCTTCCCAGAACCGCCTTACCAGTTCCTCACCTGTAATATTTCCCCATCCCAAGTTAATATTTCCTTCATATAATATCTCATCCCAGACTACGGGTTTCTTATATTTCTTCCTGATTTCATCGGTATTTTCAACCGACTTATATCTATCAGTACCCTGACAACTACAATGTGTTATCCACGATTTAGTAAAATCATAAAATTGTGGTCCATTATGAATAGAGCGTAGTCTATTATAGGTATCATTATCACATATAACCTTAGCAATTTGCTCCCAATCATCGATTGACTTGGTCTTTACATAATCATATTCATTGGCCAGTGACCACCACACATTGCGAAATGCAGAATACCTAGCTAATACATACTTTAAATAAAATTCATCGTTATCAGCTCCCATGCCGTCAAATCCCCAACGGTCATAGGGATGAAACAATATTATATCTGCTTCAATTCCCATCTCCATCAACTGTTTAATGCGATGATCCATGTTTTTAAAATGCTGGGAATTAAACTTATTAAAGTCCCAATCATTTCCACTCTTTCTCTCAGTATATAATCCCATGGTGTGTCTATTAAGATCTGAAATATCACAGGGGGTTCCTTCATATGGAAATGTAACAGGATCAGCATAGTTGTAATCATAGTGCTTGGGGAAAACACAGAATCTTATTTTATTAAAAGCATTATTCCTTAGGGTATTTAAGGTCTGTTCTTGTAGCACTTCATCCTGATGAATCCAGGCATAACAGGTAGTCCCTATAGGGTAATATGATTTACCATCTGCATATTTAAAATGATAGGTATTTGACACATGAACAAAACCATGATTATCAGCTCCTGGTGCTATAGCTTCAAAGTTCCCGCTATAATTATGTTCAGAAAAGCTTCCGCTTATAGCAAATGTATATTCACCTTCAAAAGCAGGCATAAATCTTATAACGTATTCACCATCTCCATCATAGAAACCAACCACGCTTTTTTCTTCATGAGCTCCTGAAAAAACCGCCTTAATCTCATAGTCAGTATAAGGATTCCCCTTGATCTTCCCTGATAATCTTACCTCAAATAACCCCCATCTTTCAACATGCTTATCATATACGATTTGTTCCATTATCTTCTCCTTGCTTAGTCTCACGTTTCACATCGTTACTTATACTTATAACCATCTTGTTCTTTTGTGTTATACTCTAACCTTAGTATTTTAGCATTATACTCTTTCTAAATCCCCCTTACAGAATCCCTTATAACCATGTCACATGTTAGCTTAATTATCTCTTGACCTTCATTACTCTCTAAGTCATTTTCTATTAATCTAATAAAATACTCAGCAGCCGTTTTACCAATCATCTTCATAGGAATATTATTCGTCGTCAGCTGTGGTCTAAGATACTCTGAAATTTCAATGTTATCATAGCCTACTATTGAAATATCCTGCCCCACAATTATATTATTCTCATATAAATAATCATATGCACCCGCAGCCATTAAATCATTCATACAGAACACCGCAGTGACGCCTTCTTTCACTAGCTTTTCAGCCTGTATATATCCCGAACCTCTCTCCCAATCCCCATGCTTAATCCAGTTGGGATTAAATAACACATTCTCTTCAAATAAGGCTCTCTGATATCCAAAGCTTCTTTTCTGAGTATGTATATTATCAGCAGTTCCTGCTATCACTCCTATTTTACGATGTCCCTTTGCTATTAAATATTTTGTTATATCATATCCACCTTTATCATCATCAAATACTACGCTAGTGAATCTAGGTGATGTCGATAGAGCATACACAATAATCGCAGGTATTTCAAAATCCTCCCTAAAATAATTGATATAGCGACAATGTCCTGCCACATACATAATACCATCCACTTTGATTGATAATAGCTCTTGAATATTAGGTTGAAATACAGATTGTATTACTTCTTCATTATTGTACCAAGTATCCTGCCACTTATCATAAAGCCGCATATTAACAAGTATAGTTCGATAGTTATTGTCATCACAATATGCCATAATAGCCTCTACTATGGGTGTTGTACTAAATATATCTAAATCCTCTACAATAATTCCAATCATTCTGGTTTTTTGCTTTCGCATACCTTGAGCAAAAAAATTCGGTTGATATCCAGTCTCCTTCACTACCTTAAGAACTTTCTTCTTTGTCTCCTCACTAACTTTTGGTTTATCGTTTAAAACATTAGAAACAGTAGTTATAGAAACATCACATAATTGAGCAATTTCTTTTAAAGTGACCAATTTCTCATATCCTTTCATAGGAATCTTAGTAAAACGATTTTCTTATGCTAATTATACCTAAAAACGGGAATTATATCAACTTAGATTCGAGATTTTTAGCATTAAGTTTAATTATAAACTAGCCTCTTGTTCAAAAATACTGCTAAGTCACCGTTTATTTCGCATGATTGAACCTCTCGCGAATATACTATAATGAATAGATATAATGGGAGAAGCTATGGCAGAGGATGACTTATTACATACAGCAGAGCTACTTAAGACTGCATTACCATATGTAGACATGAAATCAAGATTAACCTTAGAATTGCTTGTTAAACTATATGAGTTAACTATATGCATGCGTAACTTTACAAATAATGATGTGTCTGCCTGTGGCTTTGAAAACGAAAAAGCAGACATGGAGTCCTTATTGAACAGCATAAGGCCAAAGTGTAATGAAAATGAGCAAGCCTTCGTAGACAAGATGCTTAATGTTTTTCAGGCAAAAAAAATGTTCGAAATGTATAACAACTATATGGAGGCCATGAAAGCCATGGAGGGCTTTGAGGGTTTTAATGGCTTTGGCTCTGCTAATTCCGATAGTAAGACTGATGGTAATTCATCCGCTAGCTTTATGAATAGCCTTAAGGATTTTGATTTTTCCTCTATATTCGGTGATGACTTTGACTCAAAATCATTTGTAGATAGTTATAATAGCACGGCATCAACTGACACAGATAACGAAGAGCAATATGCAGATTATGAGGACCATGAATATCCTAATGAAAATGACTCCGAAACGATAAATGATTATACTCGGTCTTCTGATAATAGCATAGCATATGAAAGCAAGGATGAAGACAGTATGTTCGAGGAATTAAAGACTATGATTCCTCCTGAGCAGATGCAAACCTTTGAAAACTTAAGAATGCTTTTTGGTTCAGCGTCATATGATGATAGTAATAAATCCAATGAAAATAAGGAGTAACGCTATGCCTGATTCCTCTCAACATAATAATACTAGAATGAAGAATATTGATCCTCGTAAGCTTGCAATCCTAATAGAATTAATGAAGGAAGCCGAGGGAAAATCCATGGATAAATTACTTCCCCTTATAATGAATACAAATAAAAAGCTTCAGGATCAAGATCTAAGCTTTACTAAAGATGAAAGTGAATTAATGATAGAAATTCTCACAAAGAATATGTCATCAAAAGATAAGGCACAGTTTGAGATGTTAAGAAAGCTGATGGTAAATAGAAAAAAGTAGAAAATAAGGCTTAAAGTATATGGCACAAATACCATTTGCTTTAAGCCTTTATTATGCCAGTAAAGCTGGCCACACTAGACATAGCTTGATACGAAAGCTATGTCTAGAAGTTTATACGATATTAGCATTAGCACTTTCCTCAAGCTTTAACTCACGATACATCCTTATATATTCTCTAATATATAGGGCAAATGATAATGAAAGAAATACCACACATATCATCATAAGTATATTGGTAGTCGATTGTCTCAGCTTTGGCAGTGCAACAAGCACCAGCATAACTGCATAGAATACAGTCGTCGAGACCTTTCCAAACCACTTTGACCCATTTAGCCGTTTGCCCTTCTTAAGCATTGCTATGCCCGCCACAAGCAAAAACAGCTGCATAACTACAAATAAAATCAATAAAATAAATAACAGTAGCTTGTACTTGATTTTTACTACTAGAACAAATAATAGAGATGCTTGAGTTAGTTTATCCGCCATAGGGTCTAGAAGCTTACCAAACTCTGTAACCATATCAAAAGTTCTCGCAATAAATCCATCCAAAAAGTCAGTTAGTCCAGATGCAAGTACTATAGCAGCTGCCCGCATATATTCACCCGGTTCATCTGCTTTGATATATTGAACTACAAATACAGGTATCAATAATAACCGAATATAACAAAGAATATTTGGTATACTCCATAAATCTTTTTTTGCAAATCTAGACAATATCTTCATATTCATTCCCCTCTATTTATGTTTATACAGATAGGTTTTATCAAACCTTACTATATTATATACCGTTTGTAATGTATATGATTATATAAGATAATAATATGAAAAGATGTGTAAAGCAGTCCAATCCAATAGCATAATGATAACATATTATTTGGGAATGTAAAAGGTGTTTTTGATAAAGTGGGGGTTTTTTATTGTTCTTATTTAACCCCTCCCCATTAGTATCCCCTGTTAATTTGTTTTATATAACCGCAGGATATGGGGAGGAGCATTTTGATGGT
Source organism: uncultured Herbinix sp. (assembly GCA_964578425.1). Lineage (GTDB taxonomy): Bacteria > Bacillota > Clostridia > Lachnospirales > Lachnospiraceae > Mobilitalea. The sequence goes on along the minus strand of CAZODB010000074.1, from coordinate 4,594 downwards.
TGTTATAGCTTTAATATTATTTATTATTTTACAACAATATTTACAATCTTACTAGGAACATAGATTTCCTTAATAATAGTTCCAGTCAATTTATCAGCCATGGCTTCCTTTGCAATATTTAGAACTGCATCCTTGGTAGCCTCTGCTTCTATCATAATGGTACCCTTGGTTTTTCCATTGATCTGGACTGCGATTTCTATCTCATTATCCTTCATCTTATCCTTATCATAGCTAGGCCAAGTATTATCAAATACAGAGTCCGTATGACCCATTTGTGACCATAGCTCCTGACTAACATGAGGTACAAAGGGTGCTAAGAGGATTATCGCGGTCTCCAGAGTCTTACGATCAATTCCACCAGATTTCTTAGCTATGTCAAGCATCTTATTATTGTATTCCATAAAGCCGCTTACTACTGTGTTCAAGCTAAAGCTTTCAAGCCTTGTGGTGATATCATGTACGAAGCGGTTACGAAGCTTCACCATCTCTTCTGTGGCTTTAACCACCTTATCCTTATTGTCCATTACCAAATTGTAGAAACGGTTAATATACCTATATACTCCATCTATTCCTCTATCATCCCATTCGGAATCCAGCTCTGGAGGACCTACGAATAATTCATAGAGCCTTAAGGAATCACGGCCATAGTCTTTAATTAGGCCATCTGGTGATACCACATTGCCCTTTGATTTACTCATCTTGGCTCCGTCCTTACCAATCATACCCTGATTAAAAAGCTTGATAAAGGGTTCATCAAAATTAACTACTCCGATATCCTTGAGGAATTTGGTATAGAATCTGGAATACAAAAGATGAAGTACAGCATGCTCTACTCCGCCAATATACATATCTACAGGTAGATACTTCTCGCCCTTTTCTTTGCTTACCAGCTCCTTATCATTCTTATTATCAACATAGCGAAGGAAGTACCAGGATGATCCGGCCCATTGGGGCATGGTATTGGTCTCTCTCTTTGCTGGCTTGCCACACTTTGGACAGGTGGTATTGACCCATTCATGAATATTGGCAAGAGGAGATTCTCCAGTACCGGTAGGCTCATATTTTTCCACCTCAGGCAGTAATAGAGGTAGCTCCTCCTCTGGAACAGGAACCGAACCGCAATCCTCACAGTGAACTATGGGAATAGGCTCACCCCAGTATCTTTGTCTTGAGAATACCCAGTCACGAAGCTTATAATTTACAGTCTTCTTACCTATACCCTGCTTACCCAATAAATCAGGGACTTCATTCTTAGCCTTCTCCGAATCCATACCATTCCACTCACCAGAATTAATCATGATGCCGGGTAGTGAATAGGCCTCCTTTAATTCTTCTTCTTTACCATCCTTTGAGATGACCTGGACTATGGGAATATCAAACTTGCTGGCAAACTCAAAATCCCTTTCATCATGGGCTGGAACACACATTATGGCTCCGGTACCGTAATCAGCCAATACATAGTCTGATAGCCAGATAGGAATAGGCTTCTTGGTCATTGGATTAATGGCATAGGATCCTGTAAATACACCAGTCTTATCCTTATCCTGAAGACGATCCACAGAGGATCTCATAGAGGACCTATAGATATACTCATCGACAGCCTCCTTAGTCTCAGGCATGGCAAGCCCAGACGCTAAATCATGCTCCGGAGCCAGTACCATAAATGTTGCACCGTATAGGGTATCCGGTCTTGTGGTATATACACGGATAGATTTATCACTTCCATCTACATCAAAGTCAACCTCAGCACCATAGCTCTTTCCAATCCAGTCAGACTGCATCTTCTTAACCTTCTCAGGCCAATCAAGCTTATCCAAATCCTCTAAAAGGCGGTCTGCATAATGGGTAATCCTTAGCATCCACTGCTTGAGATTCTTCTTGGTTACTGCTTCACCGCAGCGTTCACATCCACCATTTACCACCTCTTCATTTGCCAGACCTGTCTTACAGGAAGGACACCAATTTATGGGCATCTCCTTCTCATAGGCAAGGCCTGCCTGAAACATCTTTACAAATATCCATTGAGTCCATTTATAAAAATTCGGGTCTGTGGTATTAACCTCCATATCCCAGTCATATATAGCGGATATATCATTAACCTGCTTTTTGAAGGTAGCAACATTCTCTGCTGTGGATTTACTCGGATGTACGCCCTTTTGAATAGCATAATTCTCCGCAGGAAGACCAAAGGCATCCCAGCCCATGGGATGGATAATATAATAGCCCTTAAGCATCTTATATCTGCTCCATACATCACTTATAACATAGCCTCTCCAGTGTCCCACATGAAGACCGCTCCCAGACGGATATGGGAACATATCAAGACAATAATATTTTGGTTTCTTACCATCATCTACATTGACAGGGTTTCCCTCCCAGTGCTTTATCCATCTTTTTTCAATTTCCTTATGATTATAAGCTGTTGACATAATTTCTCCTCCTTAAAAATATCTCTTATATAATAATTTGCAAAGCATGTTAATTACTTTTTGATTCTCTCATGACTAAAGTCAGGAGTATTCTTCTTGTATTATTAAAAGCATAATTCGATACATACTATAGCTTAGAGCAAGCCAGTATCTTGAAATTAAAAAAACCCTCATCTACATAAGAGACGAAAGGTTGGCTTTTCCGTGGTACCACTCTAATTCATAATCCCGCAATGTGAAGCTTTATATTTAATGACATAAAGCATCGTGAGACTATGCACTTAATCTTCGATAACGGGAATTCCGTCCCGACCTACTATTACTTCAACCGGGAAGCTCCAAGGCGAGTTGGGAGACTGTTGCTACTGCCTTACACCATCCGGCAGCTCTCTACAAGCACATATTCTCTTAATACTCCTTATCATTGCTAATATACAATATTTAATTAATATATGAATTAATACCTTGGCTTACTACTTTAGTATTTATTATATAATATATCCCATGACTTTAACCTTTGTCAAGTTTTTGTCTTATATTCCAGTTCTAAAAGGTAAACTATATTAGAGCTTCAAGGAAGCAGATTAAAGTAACTGTTGATAAAACAAAGCTGACCGCTAAAGATAACAAGAACAAGACGGCACAAATTACAGTAGAACTTCCTGTAACCCCCGCACCTACAGCTACTCTTACGGAGAACCTAGGAGATAACAAAGGGAATCTGACCCTGAACATCTATTTGAACCTCTCATGACTAAAGTCACGATGTACTTCTTGTTTTTATAAATCATAAAATTGGATGCTGCTAATATATTGTTACATAAGCGATATTATAATCTTTACTGGAGGATAAAGCCTCCGTAGTCAGCAGTGATATTTTTCAATTATAGGAGGAACGGATGGGTTTTCTTTCAGAATTGATTTATGAATATGGATTAGTGGCGATGTTTATTATAATCATGCTTGAATATGCTTGTTTTCCGGTTTCCAGTGAAATCGTACTGCCCCTTTCGGGTGCAGTAGCTTCTATCAATAATACACATTTTCTTGTGATACTTCCTTTGAGCATCATAGCAGGAATGATAGGGACTGGTGCATGCTATACTGTGGGATGGTACGGAGGCGGGGCCATCATAAATGGCATCAAAAAGAAGTTCCCAAAATCCGAAAAATCTCTTGATGCTTCATATAAGAGATTTCATGAGAACGGTGCTTCTGCAGTCTGTATAGGCCGTGTTATACCCTTGGTCCGTACATATATAGCACTGGTGGCAGGGGCAGCCAAGCTAAAGCCCTCTACTTATTTTCCGGCCTCATTATTAGGAATAACCATATGGAACACCCTGCTAATAGGCCTTGGCTATTCACTTCGAGAGAATTACGATAAGGTGGCTGAATATTATAATAGATACAAGCATAACCTTATTCCAGTATTAATCATAGCTTCAGCATTCCTAATCATTTATAGAATATATAATAAAAGAAAAAAGTAAACACGATGTATTTATTATCTCCTCTATCCTACACTCCTTGTAACGATTGACTTACTCTTCCATTTACCTGTTAACACCCTAATACCACCAGCAATTCCGGTTACAAACCAAGTCATTGCACTCGCCCAGAATATACCAGTAAAGCCTATTTTACGTGACAGGTATATGGATACAGTCATCCTTACTACTACCTCTATAAGCCCCATTATCATAGTGAATCTGATATCTCCAGCGCCACTAAGGAAACTTCTTGTAACAAAGATCAGGCCTAAGAAGCTATAGAAAAGGCTAGTAATCCTTATGCCCTCTACACCATACCTTACCACGTCTATATCTTCCCTTTTAGTAAAGAGCCTCATAATATATTCACCACCAAAATACATGATAGGTAACATTATTAAGCTAAATAGTATAATAATTAGTACAGAAGATCTCATTCCCTTTTTAGCTCTATCGATCTTTCCTGCCCCGATATTCTGCCCTGTAAATGAAGATACTGCTGCTCCCAAGGACATGGAGGGCTGCATGACCAGCTGCTCTATTCTGTTTACTACCGTATAAGACGCCATTATAGTCGCCTGAAAGCCATTAATAACAAATTGCAAAGCCATCATGGAAATGGATACAAAGGAACTCTGTAATGCTACAGGAATCCCCAGTCGAATACTCTTT
>CAZODB010000073.1:2208-10588 GCA_964578425.1 uncultured Herbinix sp. | reverse complement strand
CCACCTTACATACACCATGGTTACCGTAAATAATATAGTCTCCTAATTCATACATATAATCTCTCCTATCTATAAATACAAACACGAGTATCATATCAAACATTCTTTAGTCCTAATCTATATGTCAGTCGTTTGATGAAGTACGACCTTTGAAGCATAGGATTAAAAAGAAACTTTTCTTCTATAATATATTATAACAGAAAACAGCATCTTTTGTTAGGGGTGTAAGGGATTTTTGTTAGATTTGTAGAATTCTTCTAATAGTATAGGCCAAAGCATTAGTGTATATTGACAACATATATTGCCATTTTGTAAGTCTCACATCCTCATGTAATATCTATTGCATAGAATTGAATTGTTTTTCTAGTACGAAAGGGGCACCTCTACGTACTCTATTATGATTATAGGTACTTTGCAGGCAACCCCTTTTATACTATTCTATCCAATATTTATAATACTATCCATGATAAGCAAATTCATCTGCATCTGATTCAATTATTCCTTCGCTGAAGGGTCGATGGCATCTCGTAGTGCATCACCAATAAAGTTTATACTTACAACCAGTAATATAATTAACACACCCGCAGGTACCCATAACCAAAACTTACTGGTAAGTATGGTTATAGACTCTGCTCCATTTAGGATATTTCCTAGACTTGCAGTAGGTGGTCGAACCCCCATGCCAAGAAAACTTAGTGCTGCCTCATCAAGTATTGATATGGCGAATACCGATGTGGCATATACCAGCACAGGACCTATAGTATTTGGTAAAATCTCTGAAAAAAGAATATATCTATTAGGCATTCCAGCCACTACATTTCCCTTTACGAAATTAGTTTCCCTAAGAGATAGCACACTTCCTCGAACCAATCTAGCTGCCCCAGGCCAGTCCACAAAACTAAGAATAAGAATAATATTCCATAGACCCGGTCCAAATATAGCAGCTGCCACAAGCACAAGAAGAATATAGGGAAATGACATTATTGTATCAGTTATACGCATGATAATTATATCAGCCACACCACCGAAATATCCTGCAATCAACCCCAGTATCACTCCAATTATTGTAGATATAATTGTGACTGCAAATCCAACAAATAATGATATCCTAGTGGCATATAAGAGCCTACTTAACATATCCCTTCCTATCTGATCAGTCCCAAGTAGATGCTCGGCTGAAGGTGGAGTAGAAAAGGATGTGCTTACCTGGTTCGGATTATAGGGAGCTATTATAGGTGCCAATATGGCAAGTATGGTCATAATACTAAGAAAGCACAGGCTTACCACTGCTAGCTTATGCCTGCTAAAGCGCCTGATTACCATTCGAAATGTATTATCTTTATATTCTGTTTTTACGGAATTATTCATCTTATCCCCGTTTCTAATACTGTATGGTCGGATCTACCAATGCGTATATTATATCTGTTATCAAATTCGCCATCAACACTACCACTGCTGTTAAGAGCGCAACTCCCATAATAACAGGATAATCTCTGCTCATTATAGCATTCATAGTAATAAGCCCAAGGCCTGGCCAAGAAAATACTTGTTCAACAATTACAGCCCCTCCAAAAAGAGTGGGGATCTGCATTCCAATTACTGTTACAATAGGTATAAGAGCATTACGAAGTGCATGCTTATTAATAGTAAGAAAACGCCCAATACCCTTAGCTTTCGCTGTACGTACATAATCCTTCTGTAAAATCTCAAGTACCGCACTTCTTACATAACGGATATTTGAACCTGCAATTGATATAGCTAGAACTAAGACGGGCATAGCCATATGCCTCAGCAAATCAACCCATCCTCCGTCTCCTCCTGCAGTTCTCATCCCACTGGATGGAAGCCATCCCAGATTTACTGTAAAGATATATATGAATATCAACGAAAGAAAAAAGCTAGGTATACTAGTCCCAAAAAACGACATGGTTACAAGTGCATAATCTCTTTTCGTGTATCTATGAATTGCACTATATATCCCGATAGGTACGGCTATTGCCAAGCCCACAACCATTGAGCTGCCCATAAGTAGAAGCGTAGGTCCCAGATGGCTACCTATAATCCGGCTTACCGGCTGATAGCTTTTCAATGAATAACCCAGGTTTCCCTGAAGCACATTCTTCATCCATACAAAATACTGTACATAGAAAGGCTTGTCAAGTCCAAGCTGTATCGCTTTAGCTTCAAGGGCTGCCTCTGTGGTCTTTGGCCCCAGCATCATTTCCAGAGGACTACCTGCAAGACTCATTATGGCATAGTCTAATATAGTGATTCCGATAAGTACTGGTATTGCAATTAATATTCTTTTTATGATGTATTTAAGCATTATTTACCTCGTTCCTGCCCGCCATAAGTACAGGGCAAGCGGCCTTGTGATCACTACCAGGCCTTATGGGTAAAAGCTCAGGGTCGTTAATCCTACAAGAATCAATTGCATAAGGACACCTGGTATGAAATCTGCAGCCCTTTGGTGGATTCACCGATGAAGGTATTTCTCCTTTAAGTATTATCCTCTGCCTTCCTCGAAGCTTGGGTGCAGGTAAGGGAGATGCATCAAAAAGTGCCTGGGTATAGGGATGTATAGGGTCATCAAAAAGCTCCTGTGTCTTAGCTATTTCTACAATCCGCCCAAGATACATTATGGCAATGCGGCTACTTACATAGCGTACCGCACCAAGTCCATGGGCTATGAATATATATGTTAGATTCAACTCTTCCTGCAGCTGCTTTAAAAGATTTAGAATCTGTGCCTGTACTGATACATCCAGTGCACTTACAGGCTCATCACATACTATAAGTCTTGGCTTTACGGAAAGAGCCTTTGCTATACCGATTCTTTGTCTTTGTCCGCCAGAAAACTCATGAGGATATCTATACTTCATAGACTTTGGTAATCCAACAAGATCGAGGAGTCTGTTAATTTCTCCATCTATTTCATCCCGTCCTATAATATTATGATAAAGCATAGGAGCAGCCAGTATATCATTAACCTGTTTTCTTGGATTTAGAGAGGATGTAGAATCTTGAAAGACCATCTGCAAATGGGTTCTTATTTTACGAAGACGTCCCTTGGACATCTCCGATAGGGATTCTCCCTGATATAGAACATGCCCTGAAGTAGGTCTCTCCAGGGCTACTATTTGGCGTCCAATAGTGGACTTACCACAGCCGGATTCTCCGACAATTCCAAGTGTCTCTCCTTCATATATCTCAAAATCCACGCCATCTACAGCATGAGTTACTGGTTTGTTTTTACCTATTGTTGAACCCTTTACGGGATAGTGTTTTTTCAATCCGCTGACAACAATGAGTGGCTTTCTCTCTTCCTCATTATACAAAAGGAATCTCCCCCTTTTCTGCACGATGACATCTGACAAAATGCCCATCTATAAATTCTGAATACACCTGCGGTTCCTTGCATTCCGAGACTCCATAAGGACAACGCCCATAAAATCTACATCCTTCAATATCCTGATAGTTTTCCGGAACCGTACCAGGAATAGAAGTCAATTTTTTATCCGGATTATCATAAATACAGGGTACCGAGTCTAATAACGCTCTGGTATATGGATGTGCTGGGTGTTCAAATAGTCGGTATACTGGTGCTTCTTCCATAAACTGACCTGCATACATAATAATAACTCTGTCAGCAAGCTCCGCTACTAGTCCTATGTCATGGGTAATCAATACGATTGACATATGAAATTCCTTCTGTAGCTCTACTAAAAGCTTCATGATTTGCAGCTGGATAGTAACATCTAGAGCAGTGGTAGGCTCATCAGCTATAATAAGCTTTGGTTCACAGGCTAGTGCCATAGCTATCATAACTCTTTGCTGCATTCCTCCAGAAAGCATATGAGGATATTTCTTCATAATAGCCTTGGGATCCGGTAAGCCTACTTTTCTAATCATTTCAATGGCATATTCATTAGCTTTCTTTCTATCATAGTCCATATGACTTCGAATTATCTCTGTAAGCTGATTTCCAATGGTAAGTACAGGATTAAGGCTGTTCATTACATCCTGAAATACCATGGCAACCTCACTGCCTCTGATTCTATCGAGCTCCTTCTCACTCATTTTAAGAAGGTCCTGACCTTCATATACAATGCTTCCATTGATAATACGGGCACTAGGACTTAACAAGCCTAGGAGAGATAAGGCTGTAACACTTTTACCACATCCAGATTCTCCTACGATGCACAGGACTTCACCGGGTTTTACAGAAAAACCGACCTTATCTACTACAACGGTCAGTTTATTCTCTTCTGCGAAAGCTATTGTAAGATCCTCAACCTGTAATAAGTGTTCCATTCCAAACCTCCAAAATAAAATAGAAATTTTCACTGTATATAACGGAGGTTTTTCCTCCTAAAAAAACTTAATTTCTACACTACATATAACGGAGGTTTTACCTCCCAAAATAAAATAGAAATTTTCACTGTATATAACGGAGGCTTTCCTCCTTAATTACATATATTAAGGAGGCGCCTCACTAAAATTCTTATTCTTTGTCTCTGTCACTGTTATTTTACAAGGTCCCATTCATTAATATTGATAAATGTTCCATATACATCAGGTAAGGCATTTTCAAGGCGGTTGCTTACTGCTCCTATAGCACTGATGATATAGGCTGAAATCATAGGAACCTCCTGCTGAGTAATATCGGTAACTATGCGGTATTGCTTTATAATTTCATCCATATCAGTAAGCTTCTGTGTCATATCTAGAGCTTCCACGATATCTTCATTGTGGTATCTGGTCCAGCCACCCTCAGATAATAGCCAGCTGATATCTGTATAAGGATCTACAGGGGTATAGGTATACTGTACAGCCAATAAATCAAATTCACCTGTTCCCGCTACAGAAAGTAAAGATCCAATATCCACTGTATTTATCTTTATATTAAGGCCAATCTCTCCAAGCTTTGCAGCTATAAAGCTTGCCACATTTACAAAGGTAGTATCACCGCTATTTACATAAAAAGTATACTCAGTAGATCTATCCCAACCGTCTTCTGCCGCTTCATTAAGTAGTTCAATAGCCTTGTCAGGATTATATGCTAACGGGGTTACATCATCATAGAATGGGCCGGCGCTGGCTAAGAATCCTTCTACTACCTCTCCCTGCCCCTTCATCAAATCATTCAGTATGGTCTGACGATCAATTCCGTACATAATTGCCTGACGGATTCTTACATCCGTAACACTATCAGTATTAAAGAACATAGACTGATTGGTTACAGGTGTTCCGTCATATACTGTGATACCCTCAAGTGCTCTTACTGAATCATAATCCTCCTGTAGAATAGCACCTGTAGTTTGCTGTACAAGGTCTATTTCTCCTGATCTAAGGCCAGCCAGAAGCTGACTAGCTGTGAGAATCTTGATATTCAAATTTTTAATTTTGGGTGCTCCCAAAAAGAATTTATCATTAGCTTCAAGTGTAACAAAATGATTTAAATCCACTTCTTTTATGAAATATGGTCCACTCACTACAGTCGGCGCATTAAACCAGTCATAGGATAAAAGATCTGCCCTAGGTACATCTCTAAGTACATGCTCAGGCAATATGAGAATATAGCGACCGAATATGTTCTTAAATGAATGCAGGGCCATCTCAGTCTTTGTAGTTATCTCTACCTTATGCTCATCAATAGCTACAACTCCGCTGATTGATGTTGCACCTTGCTCAGCATATCCGTCGTCTCCAGTTCCTTCAATCTTCTCCATAGACATTCCTACGCTACCTATTTCCGGGCTAGTCCAAAGTAAATACGTATAAACCACATCCTCGGATGTAACAGGCTCACCGTCAGACCATACAGCTCTTTCATCTAGATGAATAGTAAATGTCTTATTGTCCTCTGTAGTAATATCCTTAGCCAGCTGGCTTACAAACTCTAAATCCTTATTAAGCTCCATTAATGGTAAGAATTCTAAGGATGTTGTATACTTTACAACCTCTGTACCATCCTGTAACAAGGGATTCACTGAGCTTAATGAATCTGTTACACCAATATTAACAATATCGTTCGTATCATTATCTGTATCCTTTTTGGCGCATGCGGCTAAGGATAAGACCATTATAAATGTAAATAATAAAATAAATATTAACTTTCCTGTCTTCTTCATATAATCACCATTCCTTTAAATTTGTTGTAAAATGTTAATAATTAAATAGCATAAAGTTATTTGTATAAATTTTTTTGGTATGTTTTCATACTATTTTAAAGTTTACTATAATATAACCTATAGATAATTACAATGTATTTTTCTATATTATACAATAACTAAATTACTTTTTGGTATGCTATTCTCTCTGCACCATCCTCAAGATATATGATTCCACATCTAGAAAATTTATTTTTTTTAAGAAATTTCTGCATTATTGTATTATCCCTGTGTGTATCTATTCGAATATTAGGCCACTTATTAAAGCACCAATCCAAGCAAAAGGATGCAACGCCCTTCTGTCGGCTACCTGATGCTATCCTATGGATCACACTATAGGAATCATTATTAACCCAACTACCTTCATATATCTTAAGATAGGTAGCATCGGGACCGATGCTATAGTAAAAGACACCTACAATACGATTATCATCCACACACACATAGCTATTCTCATCAATAATGTCCTGATTGATTAATTCCACATATGGATAACCGTCAACCCATTGATTGGTATTGCCATTCTCCCTCATATGTTTTCTTGCATCATCATATATCTCCATGACCCTATCCAGATCACCCATAACGGTCTTTCTGATTTCCACAAATCAATCTCCTTGTATAATATAATCTATCTCCTTAACTATGATAATAAGAGTATTAGTATTCTACACTAATTGAATACAATACGCAAATACCATAAACCATAAATTTAAATCTTTTGTTAAAATTTTTTACCTTAGTACCCCTATATCCATATCTATTCTCTTTAATCTGATAAGCTCCAAAATAATATAGATAGTGGCTACCACACCGGTTATACCATCAGACATAGCATTACTTATATATATTCCCTTTATACCGATTCTTGGCGCTAGTATAAGTATTGCAGGAACAATTATGATTCCATATCTTAAGAAAGCCAGTATACTGCTTAGCCTGGTCTTATCAACCACCTGAAAGTATTGTGAGCTTACAGTCAGAGGACCGATAATGGGAAGCATACACAGATAATACCTAATGCCTGTTGAGGTTATCTCTATTAGCGCTATATCATCTGTGAATATAGATACTAGTACCTGCGGAAATATAAAAATAATAAAAAACAAAAATACTGATAGCAAAAAAGAATAAAGCAATGCCAATTCCAGGGATCTTCGTACCCTTGCATATTGTTTTGCTCCCCAATTATACCCACATATAGAATTATTCCCTTGAACAATCCCAATTACAACCATATGATAAAAGCTATATATGGATGCCATGATGGTTATAGCCGCAATATCAAGATCAGTACCAAACTTAAGTAGACTCCTATTGATAAACAGATTTACAGCAGCAGCTAGTATCTGTATATAGAAGGATGGCATACCCAACTTCAGGCTTTTCCCTAATAAGCTTAATTCACCATTCACTCTTCTTAGCTTTAGGTTTATTACAAAATCTTTTCTCCTGATAAATGCGTAAATCACATATACAGTTAAAGTGGTCTGGGAGATTACAGTAGCTATGGCGGCGCCTGCAATACCCATCTTAAATCCAAATATGAATATTGGATCCAGTATGATATTCATGACAGAGGTAATTACAATTATCTTCATGGAGACCCCTGCTTTGCCTATAGAGCGCAAGGAATTGTTTAAGCAATATCCTGGTATACCTATAATGGAGCCTACAATAATGATTACTATATATTCCTTGGCATAGGGCAATGAATTCCCCGATATGGATAGAATACTCAAAATGGGTTCTAAAAACACCATAAACAATAGAGCAAAAATAAATAAGAATATAATAATATACTTTAGGGCAAGAAACAATATATCCTCAGCTTCATCCTTCTTACCTTCGCCTAGCTTTATTGATATCAGAGCTGATGTTCCCACTCCCACTAATAATATAAATGCCATCTGTATAATTTGAACTGGCATAGTTATTCCTACTGCAGTTAATGCATAAGAGCTGATTCTACCCACATAGATTCTGTCTACTATATTAAAGATGGCGCTGCTAAGCATCCCAAGGATTGCAGGTATAGAAAGCTGCCATAAGAGCTTAGATATCCTTTCAGTTCCCAGATTCAATAATCTTCCCTCGCTTTAAGTAAGTAATAACTAGCTTTAGTGTGTATATAAAGTGTCTATATTATTTCTTAAAAATCGATACCTTACCATTCTACTATGAATTAGAAATAAACTCAACCAAAA
>CAZODB010000073.1:0-2108 GCA_964578425.1 uncultured Herbinix sp. | reverse complement strand
ATAAATCAACACATGTTTGCCACTAATTTTTTAAGAATTGTGATAAAATGATATTGTAAACAGAAACGATTAATTCTTGAAAATTTAATATAAATGACATGGAACATATGGGAGGATATTAAGGGATATGAAGATACAATATAAAAAATATAAAAACAGATTTATCATTATAGGCATTATGGCAGTGCTAGCGGCAATTCTTCTGCTTACCCTTCCAAAGCTTAAAAATCAAAGGGACGGATCTAACGAACAGTCAAACCTTACACTAGGGGATAACGCGATAGGAGATACCGGGACAACCGAGGTCATAACTGAAGAGATTAAAGATGATGCAAACGCAATAGTAGATAATGAAGAGCTTATGTTGAATCCAACACATGAAAATGACGAAAGCTCCACTAATGATAATATGGCACAAGGAGAAGAAGCGGCGACACAGCCAGATGACGCTCCGGACGCTAACTTGTCAGAGCCCATCGTGGAGCTGATATATGAGGATAAGGACGACATGGTTATAACAAAGCAGGGGGTCAACTTAAGAAAGGGCGCCACAACAGATACTGAGATTCTAACCACCTTACAGGAAAGTACTCCCCTTAAGCGAACAGGCTTCCACAAGGATTGGACCAGGGTAGAATATCAGGGAACAACCTGTTATATCGCTTCTTATCTCGTCACTGAAAATACAGCAGATTCTTCGTCAGAGCAAGCTGAAGGTCAGAAAATCGAGAGCGAAGAAGATGTAATAATAGCTTCCGAGGATAGCTTACCTCTGACGCCCGAACCTACCAATGTGAAGCTTATTGTTATAGATGCCGGTCATCAGTCCAAGGGTAACTATGGTCAAGAACCGATAGGACCAGGTGCTAAGGATACAAAGCCTAAGGTTTCAGCCGGAACAACTGGCGTCAGTACAGGCCTAAAAGAATATAAGCTAAATCTAACGGTGTCCCTTAAGCTAAAAGAAGAGCTGCTAAAAAGAGGATATGATGTACTTATGATTAGGGAAACCCATGATGTAGATATACCTAATTCAGAGAGGGCTGCCATAGCCAATGAGGCAGATGCAGATGCTTTCCTGCGAATCCATGCCAACGGTAGCGATAATTCTAAGGTGAACGGAGTAATGACAATCTGCCAGACAAAATCTAATCCCTATAACAGTAGCTTGTATAAGGTGAATCGCAAGCTATCTGATCGTATTGTGGAGAATATAGTGCTACATACAGGAGCAACTAATAAAGGTGTCTGGGAGACGGATTCCATGAGTGGTATCAACTGGTGCAGTGTACCGGTAACAATTCTTGAAATGGGTTATATGTCAAATAAGAAGGAGGACGAGCTCTTAGCAACAGATAGCTATCAGGATAAAATAGTCCAAGGAATTGCAGATGGGCTTGATGCTTTTTTTCAAGACGAATAAAGCTATGACTTCCCTTTGATTCCAAGCAATGATGCTCGTACAGGTATCCTTATAACTATTTCGATAGTCAAAAACGTCATAAAGTAGTACAAAAAACACCCTACCACTTTTACATGATAGGGTGCCAAATTTTATACAGTTACGCGAATTATAGCTTGATTAGTCTCTATTGATTAACCATCAGAGACATATATACAAAAGTTTACCGCGAGGTATGCGAGCTGACATATTCCGAATAGCTGATTCCAAAGTGTTTTTTAAAGCAACGTCCAAAGTAGTTAGGGTCAGGGATGCCGACATCTTTGGCTGTACAGAACATCTTCTTACCCGCCTTGGCTAGCTCAGTCGCACGCTCCATCCGGTATTTGATAAGGAATTCGATAAAGCTCTCTCCAGTTTCCTGCTTAAATTTACGGCTTAGATAGCTCGAATTAAATCCAAAATGCTGCGCCACAGAGGCTAGGTTGATGCTAGAATCCGTATAATTATTACGTAAATACTGCTTTATCTGCTCAATAGTAGACAGAGTAATATCCCGTCCAAGCTCCTGTATACGAGTATTGTGCTTGTCCAGATTTGACTTTATTTTAGTTAACACCTCTACAACCTCTTGCCTAACAAATGGTTTAAGCATATACTCCACCACCGGTAGACTAACACACTGACGTGCATACTCAAAATCATC